>JBDGSB010000106.1:0-1006 GCA_042217765.1 Haloarculaceae archaeon
GGTCGGCCAGCGCGTCGAGGTCGATCTCGACGTCGAAGTGGCCGGCGTTGGCCAGGACGACGCCGTCGCCCATCCGCTCGAAGTGCTCGCGCGTGATGACGTCGCGGTTGCCCGTCGTCGTGACGAAGACGTCGCCGTCCGCGGCGGCTTCTGCCATGGGAACGACGTCGTAGCCCTCCATGTGCGCTTCGAGCGCGCGTCGTGGTTCGACTTCCGTGACGACGACGTCGGCGTTCTGGCCGCTTGCCTTCTTCGCGACGCCCTTGCCGCAGTAGCCGTAGCCGGCGACGACGACGGTCTTGCCCGCCCACGAGAGGTTGGTCGTCATGGCGATCGACGCCAGCGAGGACTCGCCGGTGCCGTGGACGTTGTCGAACAGTCGCTTCATCGGCGTGTCGTTGACCGCGAACATCGGGTAGTCGAGCGCGCCGTCGTCGGCCATCGCGCGCAGACGGTGGACGCCCGTGGTCGTCTCCTCGCACCCGCCCCGGATCGCGTCGATCAGTTCCGGGAACGCCTCGTGGACGCGCATGACGAGGTCGCCGCCGTCGTCGACCGTGACCGTGGGGTCGTGCGCTAGCACGGCGTCGATGGCGTCGTAGTAGGCGTTCTCGTCGACCCCGCGCTCGGCGTAGGACGTGACGCCCTCGACGGCGTCCAGTGCCGCCGAGACGTCGTCGTGAGTCGACAGCGGGTTACAGCCAGTGATGGCGACCTCCGCGCCGCCGGCAGCGATCGTTTCGGCCAGGACGGCCGTCTTGGCCTCGACGTGCATCGCCATCCCGACGACCTCGCCATCGAAGGGCCGCTCGCGCTCGAAATCGTCCCGGAGTGACGCCAGAATCGGCATGTGCTGGCTCGCCCAGTCCATCTTCCGGCGACCCTCCTCGCGGGCCGTCGCCGGATCGTCCAGACGCTCGGTGATTCGCTCGGTCATGGCCGAGCGCTAGGGAAGCGGGGTGAAAACGCTGCCGTTCCGGAAAGCGGTGGGCGAGCCGCGGTGGGC
>JBDGSB010000106.1:1106-16260 GCA_042217765.1 Haloarculaceae archaeon
GAGCACAGCGAGCGCACCGACTGAGCGAGCGGGGAGGAACGACCCGCGAGCCGCGGTGGGCGAGCACAGCGAGCGCACCGACTGAGCGAGCGGGGAGGAACGACCCGCGAGCCGCGTCCTCACGGAACGACGACGCGGCGCGCGTCGGGGTCGTACGCGACGACGCCGAGGTCGGCGAGCAGAGGCAGGTGCTGGTGGTGGAGGGTGATCTCGACGCGTCGGGGGTCGACCGGACCGGATTCCTGCCTGGCGACGGTCGTTGCCAGGTCGGTGAGGTCGACGGGGGGCGTCAGCGTCGCGAGCGCGTCCAGCGCGACGCGACGACGATCCGACGCGAGCAACCGATGCCGTTCTCTCTCGGACAGGTCGGAGAGCTCCGCCTGCAGGCACGACGTGTCGTTCGAAGATGTCATGTGTTCTCCCGTTTCCCGGTGGCACATCTGTGTGAGGTGTTGGCACGGGATAACGATGCCCTAGAAGTGTTTCGGTAGTTCGGTCGTTGCGGACGGCTATCCAGTACGTGCCACGTGACGTCGATTACGTCCGATTGAGTGCAGGAATGCTACCGGACTACTTCGTCGGCGACTGCCGAGGCGACTCCGCCAGCGGAGTATTGATACGCGTGGGGGGCGTCGATTTGTCAATGGCAGCCGAGTCACTCCCGACGAGTCTCGAAGAGACGCTCGCGGTCTTCGAGGCGACGGGCACTCCCTGGACGACGACGGAGGTCGCCGACCGGCTGAATCTGGGGCGACGGAGCACCTACCAGCGCCTGGACAGACTGGTCGAGCGCGATCGACTCGAAACCAAGAAGGTCGGTGCCAGCGGGCGAGTCTGGTGGCGCCCGGCAGCCGTCGACGGTACCGGGCGCGACGAGCACGAGCGCAAAATCAACGAACGGATCGTCGAGACCGTCGACGACGGCATCTACGTCCTCGACGACGACGAGCGGTTCACGCGGGTGAACGACGGGTTCACGACGATGACGGGCTACGACCGTGGCGACCTCCTCGGTACGCACGCGTCGCTGGTCTTCGACGACGACTCCGTCGCTACTGCGAGCGAACGACAGGACGTCCTCGAAACCCGCGACGACACCACGTCGCTGGAAGAACGCCTCCACACGGCCGACGGCGAAACGCGTCGGGTCGAGACCCACATCGAGCGGTTCGACCTCGGGGACGGCCGGTCCGGACGGGTCGGCGTCGTCCGCGACGTGAGCGAGCGCGTCGAGCGCGAGCGCCGCATCGAACGTCAGCGCGAGCGCCTGGCCGCCCTCAACGACGTCAGCGAGGTCGTCCACGACGTCACCGACGCCGTCCTCGATCAGTCCACGCGCGAGGAGATCGAGGTAATCGTCTGCGAGCGGCTGGCCGAGGCCTACGACTTCGCCTGGATCGGCGAGGTCGACGACGCGACCGAGACGGTGACGTGCCGGGCAGCGGCGGGCGTCGAGGACTATCTCGACGGCGTCACCATCTCGGTCGACCCCGACGACGAGCGAAGCCGCGGGCCGACCGGGCAGGCGGTTCTGGAACGCGACATTCGGGTCGTCCGGGACGTCCGGACGGACGAGGCGTACGCCCGCTGGCGCGACCACGCTCGCGAGTACGGGTTCGTCTCCACTGCCGCCATCCCGATCGTCCACGAGGAAACGCTGTACGGCGTGCTCAACGTCTACGCGGACCGACCGGGGACGTTCGACGAGACGGTGAGCGACGTCGTCGGACGACTCGGGGAGGTCGTCGGCCACGCGATCGCCGCGATCGAACGCAAGCGTGCCCTGATGAGCGACGACGTCGTGGAACTGCAGTTTCGCATTCGTGACCTCTTCGACGAACTCGGAGTCGACGCCGACGTGTCCGGGCAAATCACGTTCGAGCACACCGTCCCCGTCGGCGACGGGGAGTTCATCACGTTCGGGACGACAACGCCGGACACCGTCGACGGCGTGCGGGCGCTCGTCGAGGCGATCCCACACTGGTTGGCGGTGACGTTCCGCGACGACGACCGGGACGTCGCCTTCGAGATGCGTCTCACCGACCCGCCGCTTTTATCCACCATCGCGGCCCACGGCGGGTCCATCCAGCAGGCGCGCATCGAGGACGGCGACTACCACCTGACGGTACACCTCTCGCCCGGCGTCGAGGTGCGGCAGTTCATCGACTGGCTCCAGGAAGCGTATCCCACGATCGAGACGCTGACGCGTCGCCAGGTGACGCGGCGGGAGAACGCGGCCGCGCGGGTCGAGCGCGTTCTGGCCGAACAGTTGACCGAGCGCCAGCGGGCCGCGCTCGAAACCGCCTTCTACGCGGGATTTTTCGAGTGGCCACGCGAGACCACCGGCGAGGACGTCGCCGCCTCGCTGGACATCGCCCCGTCGACGTTCGCCCAGCACCTCCGGAAGGCCGAACGAAAAGTCGTGGCCGAACTGGTGTCGTCACGATCGAGATCCTGACCGGCGCGTCGTCCGGCGGTCAGTCGCCGGCCGTCGCCGGCTTCAATCGCCGGCCGTCGCCCGTTCGATCAGGTCGCGTGCGGCGCGTTCGGCCTCCGCGCGGACGGCGCTTTCGGCCATCGTGAGCACCTGTCGGTCGTGCATCAGCACTTTGCCGTCGCAGACGGTGTGACGGACGTCGCTCCCGCGGGCGGCGTACGCGAGGTGGCTCACCAGGTCGTGGTGGGGGGTGAGGTGGGCCGCCTTGAGGTCGAGGACGGCGAGGTCGGCGTTGGCTCCGGCCTCGATGCGGCCGCTTTCCATCCCGAGGACGTCGGCGCTGCCCGCGGTCGCCATCTCGACGACCGTCTCGGCGCTCACTGCCGAGGCGTCGTCGGCGGCGAGTTTGCCGATCATCGCGGCGTCGCGCATCTCGTCGAACATGTCGAGGTCGTTGTTCGACGCCGGGCCGTCGGTGCCCAGGCCGACGGTCACGCCCGCGTCGAGCATGTCCTGAACGGGGGCCATCCCGCTGGCGAGTTTCATGTTCGAGGCCGGGCAGTGGACGACGCCGGTCCCGCGGTCGGCCAGCAGGTCGATCTCCGCGTCGTCGACGTAAACGCCGTGGGCGATGAAGTCCTCGGCGCCGAGCACGTCGAGGTCGTCGGCGTACGCCAGGGGGCGCTGGCCGTACTCGTCGACGATCGGATCGACCTCGTCGGTCGTCTCGTTTGCGTGATAGTGCAGACGAATCCCGGCCTCGCGGGCCTGCGGGACGTACTCCCGGAGGTACGTTTCGCCGACGGTCGTCAGCGAGTGGGGCATGAACGCCGTCGAGACGCGCCCGTCGGCCGCGCCGTCGAGGTCGCGGGCGACCGACAGGCCCGTCTCCATCTCCTCGCGGGCGACGGCCTCCTCGCGTCCCACCGTGATGGCGCCGTACCCGACCAGCGCGCGCATGCCCGCCTGCTCGATCACCTCGACGACGTCGGGCACCTCGAAGTACATGTCCGCGAAGGCCGTCGTCCCCGATTTGATCATCTCGACGACGCCCAGCGCCGCCCCGGCGGCGACGTCCTCGGCGGTGAGTTCGGCCTCGACCGGCCAGATGTCCTCCCGGAGCCAGGCGTCCAGCGGTTTGTCGTCTGCGTACCCCCGCAACAGCGACATCGAGACGTGTCCGTGGGCGTTCACCAGGCCCGGAATCACTAGCCCGTCCGTTGCGTCGAGCGTCTCGTCGCCGGCGGCGACGTCGCCGACGTCGAGAATCGTGCCCGCGTCGCGGTCGAGGAGGACGTCACCGTCCTCGACGTGCATGTCCGGCAACAGTACCTTCCCGCCCTCGATTCGAAGCGTGCTCATGCCCGACGGTTCGGAGGGCGGTAGTGTCAAAGCGTCGGGTCGAGACGGCCGACCGTCGTCGTCGGCCATCGGCGTGTCCGACCGCTCACCGGTCCTCGGCGTCCCGGACGCCCTCCTTGAATCCCAGGAGCGTCCGCCGGACCATCAGGTAGACGAAGAACACGAACGCGACCAGGCCGACGGCGATGGCGACGAGGACCGGATCGACCTGTACCATGCGACTGGGTACCGGCCGGTGGGGGATAGGCGTTTCGGGGCTTGCGAGGTCGTCGCCGCCTCACCGCCGGAGCAAGACGACGCCGAGAATCGTCCCGACGACGAGGACGGCCACGCCGGCGTACAGCAACACGAAGAGGTTGCCGGTCAGGGCCGACAGGACGCCGCCACCGCCGTCGGCGGCGTCGGTGCTGCCGGCGGTGGCGCTACCCGCGGCCGTCGACGGAACTCGGGTCGTCGACGGAACCCAGGTCGTCGAGGAGGCAGTGGTCGCCTCGCTCCGGTCGGCCGTGGTCGGCCGCGTCGTCGCGGTCGGTGCGTCGGTCGTCGTCGGGGTCCGTGTCGACTCGAAGCCGGGGCCGCTCAGCCGCGAGACGTACTCGATGTCGGTCGGCGGCGGGCCGATGCGAAACTCCGTCAGCGTCGACTTGCCGCGGCGGTCGACCGCCAGCAATTGGATCTCGTAGACGTCGAACGAGAGGTTCAGGTCGGCGAACACTCGCGCGCGTTGCTGGCCGCGGACCTGGAAGTTCCGGGTCAGCACGCGGGTCCGGTCGCCGTCGAGCCGTCGGACTTCCAGGGTCACGTGATCGAGGTCGTGGCCGTCGTCGGTGACGATCGCGTCGACCCGGAACGTTCCCCTATCGAGGGCGAACGAGCCGTTGACCCACTTGCCGGCGTTGGCCTCCGACCAGAAGCTCGTGTTCGTCGGTTCGACGCGAGTGCCGTTGAGTTGGCTCACGTTCGGCGGGAGCCAGTAGGTGCCGTCCTCCCGGAGGGACGTCCGCGGCTGTTCGTCGGTTTCGGGGTAGTACTCGACGACGATGGACTCTTTGGTCACGTGCCCCCGGTGGTCGACGGCCCGCACCGTGATGCGGTTCTGGCCGAGGGTCAGTGGCACCTTTCGGTGGACGTCGACTCGCTTGCGCTCGTCGGAGACCTCGTAGCGGCGATCGGGCGCGACGACGTAGACGTCCTCGGGGCGTCCCGGCGCGTTGCGGTGCTCGACGCGGACGGCCGTGCGGCGGATCCAGACGGCGTCGGTGACCGTCGCGTCCACGGTGTAGGTGTCGTCGTGGACGATTGCGTCGGTCCCGTGGAGGGTCACCGTGGGATCGACGGTGTCGGTCACCGCCAGGACGACCCGGTACGTCCTGGTGTTGCCCTGGGAATCAGTCGCGGAGACGACGACTGTGTTGTCCCCGCGGCCGAGTCGGATCGTCTTCGAGAAATCGGCGGACGTGATCGGGGTCTTGCTGTGGTAGGTCGTCGCCTGGTGAAAGACCTCGATCGAGCCGTGATCGAACGCCACGTCGTCGGTGATGACGCCTTCGATGGTCACCGACGTCCCGAGGGTGCTGCCCCGCCTGGGCGTGTCGTCGGCCAGCGTCGCCGGTCCGGTCAGTCGAATCCGGGGGGCTCGCTCGTCGCGGTAGACGGTCACGGACTTCGTCGCCGTCGCGCCGGTTGAGTCCGTGACGGCGACGGTGACGGTGTTGTTGCCGGTCGACAGCGCGGCGGGCTGGGTGACGCTGACCGACTCCGCGCTGATGTTGCTCCGGTAGATCGTCGTGTGATTGACGCGAACGGCGACCGACCGAAGGGTGACGTCCTCGTCGGCACCGTCCCCGACCGCCGCGTCGAGCGTGACCGACACCGACGAACCGACGTAGGTCACCGATCCGTTGGCGACCGGCGTCCCGTCGATGGCGACGTCCACGGTCGGCCGGGTCGCTTGCTGTGCGGCGACGCCCGGGGCAACCGCGCCCGCGCTCGCGCCGACGACGACACCGACGAGGAGTACCAACACCACACGACGCGCCCCGGAGCGACTCATCGGCTACGAATTGTGGCACGTTCGTCATAGAACTGTCGTTGCAGAAATTTTATACGTTCGCCGCCGTCCTGGAAGCGTCCCGTCGGTTCGCGACGCGGGAACGTGCGTCCGGGAGTAACACGCGCCGGTGGCGAGGGACGTGACGCACGCCGGTGGCGAGGGACGTGACGCACGCTGGCGGCGAGGAACGTAACGCGCGCTGGCGGCGAGAGCCGTCGCAGTTCGATCGAACGCTTTCGGGCGATTCCCAGAACCGGGGAATCGGATCGGGTTTTCAAGAGGACGGACGGACGAACCACGACTATGAGCAGCGAGCCGGCGGAGGGAGAGGAACCGGCCAAGAGCATCTGCCCGTTCTGTGGCACCGGCTGTGGACTGACCTACAGCGAGCAGACCGGCAAGGGCACCGGCTGGAAGGCGTCGGTGAACCGGCGCGGCGAGATCTGTCCGAAGGGCGTGGCGGCGTTCGAGGCCGCCGAGAGCGACGACCGGCTGACGCGACCGCTGGTCAGGGAGCACGGCCGGCTGGTCACGGCCTCCTGGAAGGAAGCGCTCGATCGCATCGAAGAGGCGTTCGGTGAGATCGTCGACGAACACGGACCCGACGCGCTGGCGTTTTTCGCCTCCTCGAAGTGCACCAACGAGGAGAACTACCTGCTGCAGAAGCTCGCGCGTATCGTCGGGACGAACAACGTCGACAACTGCGCGCGGCTGTGTCACTCCTCGACGGTGGCGGCGATGGCCGACCGGCTGGGCATCGGCGCGATGACCAACACCCTAGACGACCTGCTAGAGGCCGACGCCTACCTCGTGACGGGGGCGAACCCGGCCGAACAGCACCCCATCGTCTTCCAGTCGTATCTCTCGCAGGCGATTCGGGACGGCACCGAGATGGTACACGTCGACCCCCGCGAGAACAAGACCACGCGGGCCGCCGACGTCCACGTCCCGGTGACGCCGGGCTACGACATCCCCGTGTTGAACGCGATGGCGAAGGTGATCGTCGAGGAGGACCTGTACGACGAGGCGTTCGTCGCCGAGCGGACGACCGGCTTCGAGGCGCTACAGCGGCACCTGGCTGACGTCGACGTCGAGGAAAACGCCGACATGGCGGGCGTCGACCCCGAGACCGTCCGGGAAGCCGCCCGCACCTACGCGGAGGCCGACCGCGCGGCGGCGTTCACGGGCATGGGCATGAGCCAGCACCACTACGGCACCGACAACGTCCACGCGCTGGTCAACCTCGCGTTGCTGACGGGCAACGTCGGCGAGCGCGGCACCGGCGTCAACCCACTGCGCGGACAGAACAACGTCCAGGGAGCTGGCGACGTCGGGGCCAGTCCCGGGAACCTGCCGGGCTACGGGTCGGTGGCCGACGCCGACGACCGCGAGCGCGTCGCCGACGTCTGGGGCGTCGAACCCCCCGCGGAGCCGGGACTGACCGAATCCGAGGTCTCCCACGTGCTCGGCGACGTCGTCGAGGGCCTCTACGTCATGGGGGAAAATCCCGCCATCACCGAACCCGACCTCGACGACGTCGACCTCGACGCGCTCGACTTTCTGGTCGTGCAGGACCTCTACGAGACCGAGACGGCCGAACACGCCGACGTGATCCTGCCCGCCGCCTCGTGGGCCGAGAAGAGCGGTACCGTCACCAACACCGACCGCCGCGTCCAGCGGATGCGACCGACCCACGCGCCGCCGGGGAACGCCCGACCCGACCACGAGATCCTGTGTGCGGTCGGCGAGCGTCTGACCGACGTCGACTTCGACTACGACGGCCCCGAGGCTATCTTCGAGGAACTCACCGCGGTCAATCCGCTGTACGCCGGCATGTCCTACGACGGCATCGGCGAGGGATTCCAACGCTGGCCCTTCCCGGAGGACGCCGACGCCGGAACCGACGTCCTGCACGACGGCGAGTTCTTCGGCGGCGAAACGACCGCCCCGCTCGTCCCGATCGATCACGTGCCGCCGGCCGACGAACTCGACGACGGCGAGCTAATCCTGACGACGGGGCGCGTCCTCGAACACTACAACAGCGGCGCGATGACTCGCCGGACCGCGACGCTGATGCGGATGCGCGGCGAGGACGCCCTTCAGATTCACCCCGACGACGCCGCCGAGCGCGACGTCGAGGACGGCGACGAGGTGCGCGTCCACAACGAGCGCGGTGTAGTCACCGTCGCGGCGGACGTGACCCCGGCCATCACGCGAGGGTCGGTGTTTCTGACCTTCCACTACGCGGACCCGCTAGTGAACGCCCTGACCGGTGACGAACTCGATCCGGTCGCGAAAATTCCCGAGTACAAACACAGCGCCGTGCTCGTCGAACCGGTCGGAAAGTAACCGAACGCCGCCGTTTCGTGTGGAGAATGTGTATTTTCGCCGGTCTCAGAATTGAAACTAGCAGCAGTAGTCGGCGGGCAGAACGCGACGGAACGAGAGATTACCGAACGCTTCGTCGCTCGATTCCGGGCCCGTTCGTCGCCGAGGTATCGTTTCGGCCGTCGGGACCCGGTGACCCGTGAGCCGGAGCACCCACAGTATCGATCGTGATATTCGCCGGAATCCGAAGCCGCCACACGACGGTGACGACACCGGTCTGTGGCTGGATTTCACTTTCACCACGGTAGCAGGGGGTTTTAGTAACTGGAGAGCCTACGCGTACTTAGGGGGCCCCTGGAGATCGAATGTCACACGCTCCATGGTCCCCTACGTTCCCCTTTGACTACTGCTCCGGAGTGGCGACGCTCCGTCGACGAACGGTCCCATCACTCCGGGCGCGGTCGCGAGAGATTCTGCATGTCCGCCCCGCAACTGGGACAGGACAGTACCCGGTCCGAACTACAGAGCCGTTTGCCACACGCCGAGCACTCGTATAGCTGTTCGTCTTCCCCACAGGGTGCTGGATCGGACGTAGTAGGCATCGTGTGAAACCCTAAGTGACGTGTCGGTTTAACCCTTGTGACTGTTTATCATACTCGCGGGGAAACACCGGGACGGATCGGCCGGAAACGGCCGCAGTCTACGAGACGAACCCGCGGAGGACGCCCTGGCCCTGGGTGTGACCGAGGTCGGGAAGCGAGACGCGCTCGGGGTGGGGCATCATGACCGCGACGTGGTCGCCGGCCTCGCCGGTGACGCCAGCGACGGCGTGTTTCGACCCGTTTGGATTGGCCTCGGGCGTCACCTCGCCGTCAGCGTCGCAGTACCGAAACAGGATTCGGTCGTCGGCCTCTAGTTCCGCCAGGCGGTCGTCTTCGATCTCGAACCGGCCGTCTGCGTGGGCGATCGGCAACTCGACGACCTCGCCCTCGTCGTAGGCGCGGGTCCAGGGCGTGTCGGCGTTCTCGACCCGGAGGAGGACGTGTTCGCACTGGAAGCGGGCGCTCTCGTTGGTGGTGAACGCACCGGGAGTCAGCGACGACTCGCAGCCGATCTGTGCGCCGTTGCAGATTCCCAGCACGGGCACGTCGTCGGCGGCGGCCGCCCCGACGTCGTCCATGATCGGCGACCGAGCGGCCATCGCGCCGGCACGGAGGTAGTCACCGTAGGAGAATCCGCCGGGCAACACGACGCCGTCGACGTCCGCGGGGAGGCCGTCTTCGTGCCAGACGAGGGTGGCGTCGACGCCGACCGCCCGAAGCGCCCGCACGGAGTCGCGGTCGCAATTGGACCCGCCGAACTGGATGACTGCGACGGTCATGCGTCCTCGACGTCGACCTCGTAGTCGTGGATGGTCGGGTTGGCCAGCAGCCGCTCGGCCATCTCGGCGGCGCGCTCTGCGGCGGCGTCGGCCGACTCGGCGTCGAGGTCGATTTCGAACCGGTCGGCCGACCGGAGGTCCTGCAGTTCGAAGCCCAACCGCTCTAGGGCACGCTGGGTCGTTTCGGCCTCGGGGTCGAGTACCCCGTGTTTGAGGCTGACCGTGACGGTCGCGGTGTAGTCGGTCATCAGGTGAAACGCGGGCACCGGCGTCGAAAACTCTTGTGACTCGCCGCGCGCGGACGTCGTTGGCGACGACCTACAGCGACCGGACGGTCTCGACGGCGGCGGCGAGCGACGGCGCGTCGAACAGTTCGCGGCCGACGTAGGCGTTGGTGCCGGCACAGTAGAGGTCGCGGGCGGCCCGGACGACGTGCTCGGCCAGCGGTTCCGGCCGGACGTCACAGAGGGTGCGCCAGTCGGCGACGTTCCGTTCTTTCGCCTCGGCTTTGGCTGCGTCGACCGCCTCGACCCAGTCCGGCTGGGTGTGCTTGTGGTACTGGCGGATGACCTCCTTGCTGACCTCCTGGCCGTCGTAGCTGAAGCGGTTCTCGTCGAACGTGCCCACCACGTCGGCGACGCGGATCTCGCCGTCGTAGTACAGACACTCGATCTTGCCGTCCTCGTGGACCAGGCCCGCCTCGGCGGCCCGTTCGGTCACGACGTCGTTGACGGTGCGGGCGACCGACTCCAGGTCGTCGACGGACGCCGCGCCAGCGATGCGGTCGGCTTCCTCGCGGTCGAGATACCGGTCGGACTCCTCGAACTTCGTGGAGAACTCCACGACCGGTTCGGGGAGGTCGACGGCCTCCTCGGGCCACTCGGCCAGCCCGAGGCCGACGTCGACGGGATCGACCCGCGAGCGCAGGCTCGACCCGACCGGGACCGTGTTCCGGAAGACGATTTCCAGGGGTATCAGGTAGTTGCCGTCGGCCTCCGCGTGGAAGGCGTCGTAGTCGTAGTCGCGGCCGTCGTGCGGTAAGTCCGGAACCTGCGTCAGGTCGATGGCCATCTCGCGCGGTGGGTCGTCGGTCGCCGCCAGCGCCACCACGTCGCCGTCCGCGACGACGCCCCGGTAGTGCGTCGGGACGCCCTCGTCTTCCAGCAGCTCGAAGTTGTACGCGCCCATCGAACACAGGCTCGCACCCTTGTCCGGGATTTCGTCGGGCATCTTCCCCCAGTCGAACACGGAGTAGTCGTCAGTGAAGACGAACGAGCCGCGACCCAGGACCTCGGGCGTCGGCTCGCGGTCGACGCGGAACTCCTTGACTGACGTCATCGTTGGTGTCCAGCACTGCGCGACTAATAGGGATTCCCTCTCGCCGTCGGTTCCGGACGTGAGTGTCACGTGTGGTCTCGATCCGCGAACCCGTCGCAAAATTATTGTTACCGTCCACGAATAGAAGGGCGAGGAGCACATGGGACAGCACTTCGTCCTCGACGCCGTCGTCGTCGTCGCCGCGACGGCGGCCATATGGAAGGGCAGCGAGTGGCTCGAGGGGGCCAGCGAGACGCTGTCCCGGTACTACGGACTGCCGGTGGTGGTCCAGGGGGCCATCGTCGCCGCGATCGGATCGAGCGTCCCGGAACTGGCGTCGGTGGTGTTCTCGGCGCTGGCCGGGTCGCTCGCGCTCGGAGTCGGGGCCATCGTCGGTTCGGCTATCTTCAACGTCCTCGTCATCCCGGCGCTGGCCGACATCGCCACGTCGTCGCCCCTCGAATCGAGTCGGACGTTAGTGTACAAGGAAGCGCAGTTCTACATGCTCGCGGTCTCGACGTCGCTCATCACGTTCGCGCTCGCGACCATCTACCACCCGACCGGGAACGGCCTGGTCGGCGTCGTTACCCGGCCGCTGGCGCTCATTCCGCTCGGACTGTACGTCCTGTACGTCTTCCTCCAGTACGTCGACACGGCAGACCACGACGCCGATCCGGAGCGAGCCGACGTCGATCCGCGCCGACAGTGGGCGTGGCTGCTCGTTGGCCTGCTGGTCATCGTGGTCGCAGTCGAACGGCTCGTCGGCGTCCTCGAACCCCTCGGCACCACGTTCGACCTCCCGCAGTTCCTGCTCGGTGTCATCGTCCTGGCCGGCGCGACGAGTCTCCCCGACGCGTTCGTCAGCGTCCGTGCGGCGCGCGACGAGCGCGGCGTCGCGTCGCTGGCGAACGTCCTCGGCTCGAACACCTTCGACCTCCTGGTCACGATTCCGGCGGGCATCCTCCTCGTGGGCAGCCAGCCGATCGACTTCGCGATGGCCGCCCCGATGTTCGGCGTTCTCACCGCGGCGACGGTCGTGTTGTTCACCGTGTTGCGGACCGACCTCGAACTGACCGACGGCGAGTCCTACGCGCTGCTGGTGACCTACGGCCTCTTCGTGGCCTGGATCGGGCTCGAGACGGTCGGCGTCGTCGACGTCCTGCCCAACGCCTGATACGGATTCGGGTCGCTCTGTGCCGGTGGTTCGCCGATCCGTTCGGGCGAACCGCCGGCAACCGAAGACACTAATCTGTATGATACAGAGTAGCGTCCCGGACGGAGTGATCGGCGAAACGTCTGCGCCTGCCGAGACGTGGTGGCCAACAGCCTGAAAGCCCCGTTCGTTCCCGCCCGTCTCGGCTGATGAACCAAGCTACGCGGGTGGGAACGAAAGGGGCAACCGGCTCCGGGAACCCGGCCGACGTAAGCACGCGAGCGAACGCGAGCGCGCGCAACGAGGCCCGGGAGTGGAGCCGGTTGGGGCTTTCATACGGATTACTGTCTTTGTTTACCGGTGCTTCGCCCACCCGTTCCGGCGAAGCACCGGTAAGAAGCAACAGTAATCCGTATCAGGCTGGTCGAAGCGCCGCTGTGCAGGGTCCAAACGTAATGCAGACCACTCCGGCCGGGAGCGCACCGTGAGGCTTTACCACCTGGCTCGCGTTGGCCACGCCGATGGCAGACGCCTTCGAGGCGACCAACGTCCCGCGCGGCGCGTTCGACTTCCGGCACGTGCCCGACACCGACCAGCACTTCGAGAACGCGCTCGCGAAGGCCCGCGACGGCGACCGCCTGACCGTCGACGACGCTGTCGAACTCCTGACCACCGGCACCGACCGCGCAGGCGTCGACCGACGCCGCAAGGAACGCGTCCTCGAAGCGGCCGACCGCCGCCGCGCCGAGGTCGTCGGCGACGAGGTCACCGTCGTCGCGAACCTGAACAACAACGTCACGACCGCGTGCAACACCGGCTGTCTGTTCTGTAACTTCAAGGACCGCTCCGAGCAGTTCCGGACCGACAACGACGCCGACCACGGCGGATTCACGAAGACGCCCGCCGAATCGCGCGAGATCGTCGCCGATGCCGTCGAGCGCGGCGTCTACGAGGTGACGTCGGTATCGGGACTCCACCCCGCGTTCGCGCTGGACGACGAGCACCGCACAGTGCTCGACGCCAGCGACGACGCCGACCTGAACTACCGCCCGCCGGACGACTACGAGGTCGATCCCGGAACCTACTGCGAGCAACTGCGAGCGATGAGCGTCGACGGCGTCCACGTCCACTCGATGACCCCCGAGGAGGCCTACCACGCCCGCCGCGGGACCGACTGGTCCTACGAGGAGGTGTACCGGCGGCTGGCCGACGCCGGTCTCGACTCGGTCCCGGGCACCGCCGCCGAAATCCTCGTCGACGAGGTGCGCGAGGTGATCTGTCCGACGAAGATCGACACCGGCGAGTGGGTCGCGGCGATGGAGGCGGCCGCCGGCGTCGGACTGGACGTGACCGCCACGATCATGTACGGCCACGTCGACAACGAGGCCCACCGCGCGATGCACCTGCAGGTGATCCGCAATCTCCAGGACCGCACCGGCGCGATAACCGAGTTCGTGCCCCTCTCCTTCGTCCACCACGACACCCCGCTGCACGACCGCGGGATGGTCGATGCGGGCGCGACCACCCACGAGGACGAACTGCTGATCGCCGTCTCGCGGCTCTTTCTCGACAACGTCGACCACGTCCAGTCCTCCTGGGTCAAGTACGGCGACGAACTGGGCCTGAAGATGCTCTCTTGTGGGGCCGACGACTTCATGGGCACGATCCTCAGCGAGGAGATCACCAAACGCGCCGGCGGCGACTACGGCGAATTTCGCTCCTTCGCGGAGTACGTCGACATGATAACCGCCATCGGCCGCGTCCCCGTCGAGCGCTCGACGGACTACCGGACGCGACGCCGAATCGACCCCGACGACCCGCCGTACGGTCCCGAACTCGGGCCGAAGGCCGACGGCACGCCGCTGGTGTCGGACTAGGGCTTAGACCGGTTCTCGCCAGTTCACGACGACGTTCCCGACGGCGAAGGCGTCTTCTCCCGTCGTGTCCCGGCGAACGTGCAGCGTGTGCGTCCCGGCCAGCTCGCGGTCGCCGATCGAGTCCATCCAGTACTGCCAGCCGTCCCCCGGCGGGAGATCGAAACCAGGTAGCGGTTCGCCGTCGAGGACGATTTCGTGACCGAACTCGCCGACGTCGTACGCCTGGAGTTCCACGTAGGCGTCTTTCGCGTCGGCCGCCGACACGGTGAACTCGTGGCCGCTCGAACGGTTGCCGACGAACTCGGCCCACTCCACGTCGAGGCTGTCGGCCGCGGGGCCGAGGTGTTCGAGGACCGGGAGGAGGGCGTAGTTGGCGCGGTACGTCTCGTCCATGTCCGACAATCGTGAAGTCGGCACAAAGACCTTCGGACCCAGCGAGCAACGGGACGACACGGCAGTGCGTTCGACGTTCCTCTAGTCACCTAGAGTGTGAGCCGATCACGGGCCGACGTAAATGCACGTTACTGGTAACCGCCTCGCAGCCGTTCTCGGAGTATGAGCGACGGACGTCACACCACCGAGCGTCGGTTCCAACACGACTGGGACGGCGACGCCGAACTGACCACCGAAATCCTCGACGCGGTGGCGAGCGTCGACGACGCGGACGTATACGGGGGCCAGCGGCTGTACGACGCCGTCGATCCGGACGCGCTCGAAACGCTGTTCGAACCCGTCGCGGACGCGTCGCGATCGACGGGACGGCTGTCGTTTACGGTCGCAGAGTGTCGGGTGACCGTCGACGCCGACGGCGACGTACGCGTCACGGGTCCGAACCGACGACGGTGGCAACAGCGCGAACGACCATGACCGGCGACGAGCGGCTGTCGACCGGCCTCGACGGGCTCGACGCCGTCCTCCACGGCGGACTCGTCCCCGAGCGGGGATACATGGTCACCGGACGGCCGGGGACCGGCAAGACCATCCTGGGCCTGCACTACCTGACCGCGGGGGACGACGACCGTCCGGCACTGTTCGTCAACCTCGAAGAGGCCGAAAACGACGTTCGGGCCAACGCCGTGAAACTCGGGTTCGACCTCGACGGCGTCGCCTTTCTCGATTTGAGTCCCGGAAGCGACGTGTTCACGGACGAACAACAGTACGACGTCTTCGCCCCCCAGCGAGGTCGAGGGGTCCCCGGTGATTGCAATCATTTTGTTGGTGGCGGTCACGGTCGTTCTCGGTGGGG
>JBDGSB010000063.1:0-16197 GCA_042217765.1 Haloarculaceae archaeon
TGGTAGTGTCTCCAATCGCATGGCCTACGAAGCGTACGTACTCGTCTTCGTCGCGGGCCTGATCGCGGCGTTCGGGACGAGCCTGGGAGCGGTACCGTTGTTCTGGTTAGACGATATCTCGGACGCGCTAGACGTGGGTCTGTGGGGGTTCGCCGGCGGACTGATGGCCTCGGCGTCCGTTTTCGGCCTGCTCTACGAGGCGTACCTCCACGACAGCCCGATCTGGATGGTCGGTATCGGCTTCGTCGTCGGCATCCTCCTGGTGATCGGTGCCCACTCGCTGGTCGAGCGCTTCGAGGACTACGAACCGGAGGACATGGCGACGGCGGACTTCCAGACGATGCTGAACATCCTGATCGTCCTGTTCGTCCACTCGTTCCCGGAGGGCATCGCCATCGGCATCTCCTTCGGCGAACTGAACGCGATCCAGCAGGGACACGGCTTTCACGTGCTCGGATTCGCCGTCCCGTTCGTCGCGGTGGTGTTGACCCTCTCGCTGGCCATCCACAACATCCCCGAGGGCGTCGCCACGGCCATCCCCATGCGCGACACGGTCTCGAACGCCCGGATGTGGGGTGCGGCGTTCTTCACGAGCATTCCCCAGCCCGTGGGCGCGGTGATCGCCTTCTACTTCATCCGCATCTTCGAGCAGTTGCTCGGGTTCGGGTACGGCCTCTCCGCCGGAGCGATGCTGTATCTGGTCGTCGCCGACGTCATTCCCGACGGTCTCGAATCCGGCGAGGACCTCCCCAACAACGGCCGCACTTACCTCACCGCCGGTGCGTTCGTCGGGTTCATCTCGATGGTTCCCCTGCTGTTCATGCTCTAGTCCGGCGGGACGATTCGCACGGACGGTCACCCCCGCGCCGTCACCGTACCTTTCGACGAGTGGACGCGAAACCCTAAGCCGGCACCCGGAGTCACGACGCAATATGCCAGGTGTACCCCTTCACCGGGATACCGTGGTCCTCCTCGTATCACTCCTGGTCGGAGCGACGATACTCGTGCTCGTCCCACCGACCGGTACCACGACGGCGACGCCCTCGGCTCGCTCCGTGTCCCAGCCACAGCAGTCGGCTTCCTCGGCGGGCGGGAACGCGTCCCGCGCCACGCAGGCGGGTGCCGAGACGCCGGCCGCCACGCCAACCGAATCGACGCCCACGGCAGGTTCGACGCCCACGGCAGGTTCGACGTCAACGGCCGGTTCGACGGCGACGCCCTCGTCTCGGCAGACCGCGCAGTCACAATCGACGGACACGTCCCAGTCCGATCGGCTCAAACTCATGGATTCGAAGTACGCGCCCTACGCCTTCCTCATCTCGGGAAAGAACGTATCGGCCGAGGCGCGACGCGCGCTCGACGGATTCAGACGCCGTCGCACGCGCATCAACGAAACCACCGTCCGGATCACGCTCGACCCCTACGAGTCGCAGTACAACACCTACAGCGTCCTCGTCAGAAACGACCAGAAACTCTACTTCATCGAGACGAGCCTCGGCGACGACGCACCGAAACGCGAAAGCGAACTCCGCGACGACGCCCCAGTCAAGGTGGACGAGAATGGCTACGTCATCCGATAACGCCGCGTCGAGACGCTGGACGGTGAGCCTGTCGAGAGCCGACCTGCCGTACCTCCTCCCCAGAGTCGGTATCGCCGTGGTGTTCGTCGGCATCGGGCTCTGGGAACTGTTCGACCCCGGCTACTGGGCGGTCTACGTGCCGTCGCTGCTCGCCGGGAACGCCTGGACCCTGCGGCTCGTCCAGGTACACGGGCTGGTACTCACCACGACGGCGACTGCGGTCGTCCTCCCCCGGTACGCGCGGTGGGGCGCGGTTGTCGCATCGCTGCTTCTCGTGGAGGTCTGTGTCGACATCCTCGTGGCAAACGGCGTCACGAGCGTCCTGCTCCGGGACGTCGGCCTGCTCGTCGTCGCCGCCGGTCTCGTCCGGCTCCCGTACGCCCGCCGTCACGGCCCGGTCGGGGACCAACCGCCGGAACGGTAACTGTTCCGAAACGGCGCTCGGTCCGACGCACGTCCCCAGGCTCGAGTGTCGATCCGACGCGCACGTCCCCAGGCTCGGGTGTCGATCCGACGCGCACGTCCCCAGGCTCAAGTATCGATCCGACGAACGTAGCACATGGGTCTCGATCGGTCGTTCGTCGCGACGTTTCTGTCGTACGTCGGGCCGGGCTTTCTCGTCAGCGTCGCGTACATGGATCCGGGCAACTGGGCGACGAACATCGCCGGTGGCGCACGATACGGGACGGCCCTGCTGTGGGTGGTCGTGCTCTCGTCGCTGATGGCCATCGTCATCCAGATCGTCGCCGCGAAACTCGGTATCGCGACCGGCGAGAACGTCGCGCGCCTCTGTCGCGAACGGTTTCCGCGCTCGCTCGTATACGTCTCCTGGGTGGCCGCGGAACTGGCGATGATCGCGACCGACGTCGCCGAGATCATCGGCGCTGGCATCGGCTTCAAACTGTTGCTCGGCGTCCCGCTGGCGGGCGGTGCTATCGTCGCGGGCGGGCTCTCGTTTCTCCTCCTGGGAGCGCGGTCGGCCTACAGGGAAGGCTACCGGTCGTTCGAACTGCTCATCGCGGCCTTCGTCGCGGTCATCGGGTTCGCTTTCCTCTTCGAGTTGCTCCTCGCACGGCCGGATCCCGTGACTATCGGTGCCGGTCTCCTGCCGTCGTTTCCCGACGGTGACGCCGTCTTCTACGCGGCCGGTATCCTCGGTGCGACCGTGATGCCCCACTCCATCTATCTCCACACCCAACTCGTGCAGGATCGGCGCGGGCGAGCGGACGCGGCCGACGAGGCGGCCGCCATCGAACCGCAGTTGTTCTCCGATGGCGGGGTCGACGACCGTCGACACTTCCACCTCGAAGCGGCCGATACCGGAATCGCGCTGTTCGGTGCGATGTTCGTCAACGCCGCGATGCTCGTTCTCGCCGCCACGGCGCTTTTCGGATCGGGAGTCGCCACCATCGAGGCGGCTTCGGAGACGCTGCAGGCGGTGTTCGGGCCGTTCGCCTCGGAGGTGTTCGGACTCGCACTCGTCGCGGCCGGTCTCTCGTCGTCGTTCGTGGCGACGATGGCGGGCCAAACCGTGATGGACGGGTTCCTCGACTTCCAGATTCCCGCGTGGGGGCGGCGACTGTTCACGCTCGTCCCGTCGCTGACCATCGTCGTTCTGGGATTCGAGACCACCACCGTCCTCGTCGCGTCACAGGTCGCTCTCTCGCTCGAGTTGCCGTTCGTCCTCCTGCCGCTGCTGTGGTTCTCAACGCACACAGACGTGATGGGGGAGTTCCGGAACCGGCGATCGACGACCGTGCTTTTGGGCTGTATTATCGCGTTGATACTCTCGTTGAACGCGTTTCTGGTACTCGACGCGCTGGGCGTGTCGATGATCGTCCGGTGAGGGAAATCGGCTACCAGCAACTGACCACAGTAGGTGTCTCGAAGGGGCCAGTTGCCGAATTTCGGGTTTCGGACGCCGAAGCCGTGCCTAATCTTTTTGGACAAATATATATTCACCTATCTTCCTAACGTCAAACCGAGAGTCGATCAACGAACAGGCCGATCCGACGGCGACACACATCCAACGACGATGTTTACTTTCGAGAAAGAACAAGAAGTTCACGACATAAACGGTGTAAAGTTCGGCGGACAACCAGGCAAGTACCCGACAGTGCTCGTCGGCAGTCTCTTCTACAAGGGTGACGACGTCCTCCTCGACCCCGAAACGGGCGAGTTCGACGAGGACGGTGCCGAGGAGGCCATCCGGAAGGCCGAGGAGATGACCGACAGAACGGGCAACCCCGCCGCAATCGACTGCATCGGCGACAGTCCCGAGGCGCTCAAAAAGCACATCGAGTTCTGTGCGAACACGACGGATCTCCCGATCTTCATGGACGGTCCGATCCCGAAGATTCGCGCGGCGGCCGCGAAGTACGCCGGCGAAATCGGCATCGAGGACCAGATCATCTACAACTCCATCGAGTCGAGCAACAAGGAGATCGACAAGGAGATCGAGGCCCTCCAGCAGTCCGGCATCGACGCCGCCGTCCTGCTGAGCATCGACACGAACAACCTGGTCATGCAGGGTCGCTTCGACGCCCTGGAGAAGAACCTCGAAATCGCCGAGGAGGCCGGCGTCAGCAAGACCATCTGTGACCCCGCGGTGCTCGACATGCCCGACTCGGGCTACGCCGCGAAGATCATCTACGAGATCAAGAAACGCTACGGCATCCCCGGCGGCTGTTCGCCGCACAACGAGGTCATTCAGTGGCAACTCGAGGAAGACACCCGGCTGTGTGAGGACTCGAAGATCCTGCGCCAGGCCGTCGCCAACTCGGTCATCACGCACCTGGGCGCCGACTTCAACCTCTACGGCCCGATCCACGGCGCGCCCGAACTGTACGAGGTCGTCTCGACGGCCGACGCGTACGTCGCCTACGGCGCACAGATGGGCGAACAGCGCCGGCCCGCCTCGCGGGACCACCCGCTGTACAAAATCTTCCGCAAGGGCGGCGACTGAACGACCGATCGCGTTTCGACCGCGTTCGATCCGATTCGATCCGATTCCCGCCGCGTTCGCTGACCGCCGACGCGTCTCCCGTTCGCTGACCGTCGGCGGGTACGACGCGTCTCCCGTTCGATGCATATAATCCGCCGCGTTTCTGGGGGTTCGTTCGCTGCTCCGGGCGGTTTCAAAATATACTAACGGGACCAATCCGAAGACCGTCGTAGAGGACTACGATGTCACTCGGAAAGCGTTCGACGCAGGAAGGCGTCACCGAACTACTGACAGATCCGCGGTTCGAACTGTTGCCGTTTTCGAGCTTCGACGACCAGCTCGGGGAACTCCCCGACGGCGCGAAAGTCGCGATCACCTCCTCGCCGGAGAAGTCCATCATGGAGACGGTGGAACTGACCGAGAAAGCGACCGACCGAGGCTACGAGGTCATCCCCCACATCGCCGCCCGCAACGTCGAGGACGAGGAGCAACTGGCCGAAATCGTACGGCGACTCGACGACGCGGGCGTCACGGACATCTTCGTGCCCGGCGGGGACAACGACGAGCCCGGCGAGTTCGAATCCGCCTACGAACTGCTCACGACGCTCGACGAGATGGACCACCCCTTCGAGGACATCGGCATCACGGGCTACCCCGAGGGCCACGCGTTCATCGACGACGACACGCTCTGGGAGCACCTCGACAAGAAGGAACCCTACGCGACCTACATCATCACCCAGATTTGTTACGATCCCGACAAGGTCATCGACTGGGTCGAGGAGGTCCGGGCCCGCGGCGTCGAACTGCCCGTCGAGGTCGGCGTCCCCGGCGTCATGAAGTACCAGAAACTGCTGAACATCTCCCAGCAGGTCGGCGTCGGCGACTCCATCAAGTTCCTGCGCAAGACGACCGGCGTGCTCGGCTTCGTCAAGCAACTCGTCGGCTCGAGAGGCAAGTACGAACCCGACGACCTCGTCGACGGCCTCGCTCCCTACGTCGACGATCCCGAGTACGGTTTCGCTGGCGTTCACCTCTACACGATGAACCAGGCCGGCGACACCGAGCAGTGGCGACAGAAGCGACTCCGGTGACGCCGTTTCGTTCCGTTTTCCGTTCGCCCAGGTGACGTCCCGCCCGTCTCATCCCGCCGTTCGCCCACGAACCGGAACGCCGTCGGTCTCGACGTCGACGTCGGTGACCGTCCACTCGCCCGTCGCACCGGTCGCGTCGACGCCGCTGGCGATCCAAGCGGCCGCGTCGCCGGTCGAGATGGTCGCGTTCCGGACCGTCCAGTTGCCGGTCGACCACCGAGCGTAGACGCCCCGGGGCGCGCCAGTCAGCGTCGCGTTCTCGACGAGCCAGTCGCCGGCGGTCTGGTACGCGAAGACCCCCACGTTCGTCGCGTCGACGCGGACGTCGTGGACGCGCCAGTCGCCCGACGAGAGGGGGGCGGCGATTCCGGTCGTCGTTTCGGTGGCGGTCACGGTGGCGACGGTCCACGCCCCGGTCGTCGACCGGGCGTCGATGCCCGTTCGTGCGTCGGCGACGGTACTCCCCTCGACCGACCACGCCCCGGTCGCGGATCCGGTGTCGATACCGGTCAACGCCACGCGTTCGATCGTGCCGTCGACGACGGACCAGTTGCCGGTCGTCTCCTGTGCGTCGATGCCGTCGCCGCTGCCGTCGACGATCCGCGTGTTCCGGACCGTCCAGTCGCCCGTCGCCGCCGTCGCGTCGATGCCGTTGTACGTGCTGACCGCGACCGTCGCTCCGTCGACGGTCCAGTCGCCGCTAGTGTTGGCCGCGTAGACGCCCGTTCCGGCGTCGACGACCGACAGATTTCCGACGGTCCAGTCGCCGGCCGTCCCGTTGGCCCACACGCCGACGGTGACGTGTCTGATCGCCACGCCTCGAATCGTCGGTGCGGCCTCACTCTCCCGCGGAATCACGAACCCGGTCGCGTTCTCGAAGCGACTGCCGTCCACGACGGCCCCACGTTTCCCGACCAGCGTGACGTTCCGGTCGACGACTACCTGTTCGCGGTAGACGCCCGGTTCGACCATGATGCGGTCGCCGTCGTCCGCGTCCGCGACCGCCGCGCCGATCGACCGGTAGTCGGCAGCGCCGTCGGCGTCGACGTGGAGGGTGGCGTTGGTCGTCACGGCCGACTGATCGACGCCGTTGGTCGTCACGGTTGTCCCGGCGACACTACCGACCCCGAGCACGAGGACGATCGCCGCGACGGTGGCCAGAAGCGGTGCTGTTCTCATCGTCGAATCCTACAGCGCCAACGAAAGTAGACCTGTCGGCGCGAACGACGCTCGGTGCTCCGGTACTGCCGCCGCCTACAGGTCGCGAAACGCCGCGTCGAAGTCGTCGATTTCGCTGACGCTCTCGTCGATTTCGGCTCCGAGTGCGTCGACCCGTTTCCGGAGTTCGGCGACCTCGGCGTTGTCGTCGAGTTCGTGGGCGGACTTCTCGTCTTCGAGCAGGGCGAGTTTCGAGGAGAGTTCGAGGTACTTCTCGACCCGCTCGTCGTAGCGTTGTGCGGAGAGTTGTTGCTCGATCGCGGAGACGAGGTCGTCCTTGTCGACCGGTTTCCGGAGGTAGTCGTCGAACCCCATATCGAGGATGTCGAAGTCGGGATCGACCGCCGTCAGCATGATCACTCGCGGGTTCAGGTCCGACGATTCGAGTTCGTCGAGCACGTCGTCGCCGGATAGATCCGGCATCCGCCGATCGAGTAGGACGACGTCGATGTCTTCGTCGATCTTCTCGAGCGCTTGCGTTCCCCCGTACGCCGTTTTCACGGTGTACTCGCTTTGAAGGCGTAACGAGTAGACGTCCGCCACCTCCTGTTCGTCGTCTACCACGAGCACCGTAGCCGAATTCGACATGCCCCCCACCACGGACAGCGCGCTATTAGTCCTTTCCCTCACACAGTGACGTCGCCGAAACGCGGCATACGAAAGCTATAACAGTACTTCGACGACCACTGCATGACAACGTGGAAGTCGATGTCGACAGAGGCTTTCTCACCGAGCCAGGATGCGAGGACGCCCGACTCCGGTCGGGACGAGAGGGGTGAAACGGCCTAACGCCGCTCGAAGAATGAATCTTCCGCGAGCAATCTCGAAGACGTTCGGCGTCAAAGTTCTCAACCGGGCGGTATCGCTGGTCGCGATGTCGATTTTCGCTCACGAACTCGGAGCGTCGGTACTCGGGACGTATTTCCTGTTGCAGATGTTGCTCAACGTGCTCGAGTTACCGGCAGATTGGGGACTCAAAGACGGCGTCGAAAAACGAATGAGCGAGGGCGAACAGCGGGCGAACTTCCTCGGGACCGGACTCGCGTTGAAAGCGGCACTGCTCGTCGTGCCATCGACGGTCGTCTATCTCTTTCGTGGTCCGGTCAACGACTATCTCGGTGCCGAATTGGCCGGCGTCTTCGTCGTCCTGTTCGTGGTGAACACGATGGAGAACTTCACCGTGAAAGTCCTCCGTGGCGAGTTGAAAGTCGAGAAGATAGCGACGCTGCAGTTCGTCCGCCACTACGTGCGTATCGGTGTCGGTCTCGGGCTGGTCGTGCTGGGATACGGACTCGACGGCCTCGTTGCTGGTCTGCTCGTGAGTTCGCTGGTCGTGCTGACGTGGGGCTGGTACGAACGGGACACGCCCGTGGGCCGACCGACGATCGAACACGCACGGTCGCTGATCGAGTTCGCCAAATACGACTTCGTCGGATCGATCGGCGGCCGCGTCGACAACTGGCTGGACACTGCACTCATCGGTTTGCTCCTCTCGCCGGCGGCGGTCGGTGCCTACGAGGTCGCCTGGCGGATCTCGAATATGGCAACCATGCTCAGCGGGTCAGTCCGTTCGTCGATGTTTCCCCAGATAAGCGCCTGGAGTGCCAACGACGCCTCCGAGGAGATCGAAAGCGCGATCCCGGACCTGATTACCGTGTCGCTGTTGTTCGTCGTCCCGGCGCTGTTCGGATCGCTGCTGCTCGCCGATCGGGTGTTGGGTCTGGTATTCGGACCGGAGTTCGTCACCGCGGCGCTCGTGTTGGTCGTCCTGATGGGCGAAAAGACGATCAAGGCACCGCATACGGTCTTCGGCCCCGTCCTGACCGGCACCGACAGACCCGACCTCGCTGCCAGAGCAGTCCTGATCGCCGCGGGCCTCAACTTCGTTCTCAACGTCGTTTTCATCCAACGGTTCGGTATCGTCGGGGCGGCGATCGCGACGCTGCTGGCAACCGCGACGCTGTTCGTCCTCCGTCTCCGCTATCTCCGTGACGTCGTCACCATCGCCTTCCCGATTGCGAACGTCCGGGCGATGGTGCTGGCGGCGACCGGAATGTTCGCACTTCTCTGGGTGGCCCTCCGGTTCGTCAGCGTCGACACGATTCCGAAACTGTTCGTGACTATCGGAACGGGTGCGGTCCTCTACGTGGTGTTCGTCTTCACTGCTGGCAGCATCAGGGATACCCTCGGCACGTTCGTCCGTGAAGCGACCGAGTGACCGATCACGAACGACCCTCCCGGGAGGGCATCGAAGCGATCATTCGAGCACCGTCACCGTCTCGGCGGGGTTTCCCTGCACGACGACGCCGTCGGGGACGTCCTCGGTCACGACCGCACCCGAGGCGACGACGGACCTGTCGCCGACGGTGACGCCGGGATTGAGCGTCGCCTGTCCACCGATCCAGACGTTGTCGCCGACCGTGACCGGTTTTCCGTACTCGAGACCGCGGCGTCGCTGGTCGGGGTCGAGCGGATGCGTCGCGGTGTAGACGTGGACGCCGGGGCCGAGCAGGCAGTCGCGACCGAACTCGACGCGACACACGTCGAGCACGACGCAATCGAAGTTCGCGTAGAAGTTCTCGCCGACGTGGATGTTGTAGCCGTAGTCACACCGAAGGGGCGGTTCGACGTCGACGTCGCCCGCGACGGTCCCGAACAGGTCGGTAAGAATCTCGGTCCGACGCTCGGGGTCGTCGGCCGTCGTCCGATCGTACTCGCGCGTGAGTCGGCGCGCCCGCCGCCGTTCCGCGACCAGTTCGGGGTCGTCGGCGTCGTAGCGGTCACCGTTCAGCATCTTCTCCTTCTCGCTGGCCATACCGGCGTGACTGCGGGCACCGTTGTGAGGGTTTCGACGAGACGTCTCACCCGGGGCGAACGGTGGCCGGCCGTCCGGTAACCTCTTGCCAGCGGGTGGCGTGGGCCCCGACATGGACGTCGCAATCTCGACCTCGACGGTTTCGGGGACGGCGCGCGCGCCGCCGTCGAAGAGCTACACGCACAGGGCGATCCTCGCGGCCGGGTACGGCGACGAGTCGGTGATTCACGATCCGCTGTTGAGTGCGGACCCCCGGGCGACGATCCGGGCCGTCGAGGCCTTCGGCGGGCACGTCAACTACGACGAGGCCGACGACGTCCTCGTCGTCGACGGCTTCGACGGGCAGCCGGCGGTCCCCGCCGACGTCGTCGATTGTGCCAACAGCGGCACGACCATCCGGTTGGCGACGGCGTGTGCCGCGCTGGCCGACGGCCTCACGATCCTGACCGGCGACGCGTCGCTGCGCTCGCGCCCCCAGGGACCGCTTCTGGACGCCATCGAACAGCTCGGGGGCCGGGCCGAGAGCACCCGGGAAAACGGTCAGGCACCGCTGGTCGTCGGCGGACCGGTCGAGGGCGGAACGGTGTCGATTCCCGGCGACGTCTCGAGCCAGTTCGTCACGGCGCTGTTGCTGGCCGGAGCGGTCACCGACGAGGGGATCGACGTGGAACTAGAGACGGAACTGAAGTCCGCGCCGTACGTCGACGTCACGATCGAAGTGCTGGCGGCGTTCGGCGTCGACGCCGCCGCTACCGCCGACGGCTTCGCCGTTGGTGGCGACCAGTCCTACGCCGCAACGGGCGGGGAGTACCACGTCCCCGGTGACTTCTCGTCGATGTCTTACCTGCTGGCCGCCGGCGTGCTCGCCGCCGAGGACGGCCTCCTCGTCGAAGGCGCGTACCCGAGCGCACAGGGCGACAGCGCCATCGTCGAGGTGATCGAGCGCATGGGCGGCGACGTCGACTGGGACCGCGACGCGGGGACCATCGCCGCATCGCAGTCGTCGCTGTCCGGAATCGAGGTCGGCGTCGCCGACACGCCGGACCTGCTTCCCACCATCGCCGTGCTGGGGGCCGCCGCCGACGGCACGACGACCATCACCGACTGCGAACACGTTCGATACAAGGAGACCGACCGCGTCAGCGCGATGGCCGAGGCACTCGATCGGCTAGGTGCCAGCGTCGAGGAAGAACGGGACACGCTCACGATTTACGGCGGCGACTCCGACCTCGTGGGGACGACCGTCGACGGCCGCGAGGACCACCGCGTCATCATGTCGCTGGCCGTCGCCGGCCTCGTCGCCGAGGAGACGACGACGGTCACCGGGGCCGAACACGTCGACGTGTCGTTTCCGGACTTCTTCGACGTCCTCTACGCGCTGGGTGCGGACGTCCAGCGGTAGGACTGGTCGGTGCGGACGTCTAACGCCGATGTGAGACGCGATCGACCGCCCCGAGTACCGAGAAAACGGCCGCCTACAGAACGATGCTCTTCGTCGTCGAGAACGCCTCGATGGAGTAGCCGATGCCCTCGCGGCCGATGCCCGAGTCCTTGACGCCGCCGAAGGGGATGTCGCCGAGGCCGTGGGAGGGCGCGCCGTTGATGTTGACCGCACCGGCTTCGAGCGCGTCGGCGACGCGCATCGCGCGGTCGTAGTCGCTAGTGAAGACAGCGGCGTCGAGTCCGAGGGTGCTGCCGTTGGCGATGGCCAGCGCGACTTCCTCCGTGGAGAACTTCGTGACGACCGCGACGGGGCCGAACTGCTCTTCGTGGACGATGCGGGCGTCGTGGGGGACGTCCGCCAGCAGGGTCGGCTCGAAGAAGTTGCCACCGAGCGACGCGTTCGCGTCTCCCGAGCCATCCGGGTGCTGCCCGGAGACGCCGCGTTCGCCGCCACGTACCAGCGTCGCGCCCCTGTCGAGGGCGTCCTCGACCAGTTCCTCGACCCAGCGAGCCTGTTCCTCGGAGATGAGCGGCCCGGTCGTGGTCTCCTCGTCGAAGAGGTCACCGGGCTGCCAGCTGTCGACCTCGGCTTCCAGGCGGTCGACGACCTCGTCGTGGACGTCGACGTGTGCGAGGACGCGGCTGACCGCGGAACACCGCTGGCCGGCGTACTTGAACGACCCCTTCGCACACTGGGCGGCCACGGCGTCGAGGTCGGCGTCGGGAAAGACGACCGCCGGCGCGTTCCCGCCGAGTTCCATGTGGAGGTTCACGATGCCACTTTCGCGGGCGACGTGCTTGCCGGCGCTAGAGGAACCGGTCATCGCGATTGCGTCGACGCGGTCGTCGCGCGCGAGGTAGTCGCCGACCTCGGACGAGCGGCCGGGGACGAAGTTGAACCCGCCCGCAGGGATGCCGTCGACGTCGCCGACGATCTCCGCGAGGATGGCGGCGCTCACCGGCGTCTTCGAGGCGGGCTTGAGGATGATGCTGTTGCCGGCGGCCAGCGCCGGTGCGACCTGTAGTGCCGTCGTCGCCAGCGGGTAGTTGTACGGCGTGATGCACAGGACCGTTCCCATCGGCATCGGCTTGACGACGGCGCGCCAGCCCTCGTGGCCGCTGGTCGTCCCCTCGACGTACTCGCCCTGCTGGTTGCGGGCCTCCTCGACGGCGCGGCGAAACCGCTCGGCTGCGGAGTCGACCTCGCCGCGAGCACTAGAGATGGGCTTGCCGGCCTCGCGGACGATGACCTCCGCGAGTTCCTCCTTGCGGTCGAGCAGTCCGTCGGCGATGGCCTCGAGCCATCGCGTCCGCTCGACGATGGTCGTCTCGCGCATCTCCCGCTGTACGCGGCGGGCGGCCGACAGTGCCTCCTCGGCGTGATCCTCGGAGGCGGCGGCGACGGTCGCGAACACGCCCCCGTCGGCGAGGTCCTCGACTTCGAGGACGTCGGAGGGCTCCTCCCACCGGCCGTCGATGTAGAGGCGGTCGTCGTCGTGAATGGCGGTTCTGGCGGTCATACTCCGATCTACGCTCCCCATCGTTAAAACTTTTACTCGAAGGTGAATAAGCGTCAATATGGACTCGGTCGGCGACGGAGACGAACGTTGCGAGCGCCTCGATGCCCTGCTAGACGACCGCGGACTGGCCGCCGTCTGGGTCGCGCGCCCGAACAACTTCGCGTGGCTGACGGGCGGCGACAACGTCGTCGACCGCGACGGGGGAGTCGGCGTCGCCGCCGCCGGGTACGACGGCGAGACGGTGACGGTGATTACCGACGACGTCGAGGGGCCACGGTTGCGCGAGGAGGAACTGCCCGACGACGTCGCCGTCGAGACGTTCGCCTGGCACGAGACGTCGCTGTCCGCGGCCGTCGCGAACGCGAGCCCTCGTCCGGCGGCCGCCGACGTCGACGTCCCTGGCTTCGAATCACTGGCGTGCTCGACGATTCGCCAGCCGCTCACCGACGCCCAGTGCGAGCGGTACCGTCGCCTCGGCACGGAGACGGCCGCCGTCGTCGAATCCGTCTGTCGAGACTGCACTGCCTCGGACACGGAACGCGAGACGGCCGCGACGCTACGTGCTCGCCTCACGGAGCGGGGTATCGACTCGCCGGTCGCCCTGGTCGGCGGGAGCGACCGAGCGCGGAAATACCGCCACTACACGCCCAGCGACGCCGAACTCGGACGCTACGCGCTCGTGTCGGTCACCGCTCGCCGGGACGGCCTGTACGCGAGTTGCACCCGGACGGTCGCGTTCGACGCGCCCGACTGGCTCGCCGACCGTCACGCGGCCGCCGCACGCGTCGAGGCGTCGGCACTGTCGGCCACCCGCCGGGTGGGGCGCGACGGCGGAACCGCAGGGGACGTCTTCGGAGCCATTCGGCGCGCTTACGACGCCGTCGGCTGGGACGGCGAGTGGCGCAACCACCACCAGGGTGGGGCGGCCGGATACGCCGGTCGGGAGTGGATCGCGACGCCCTCCTCCGACGCTCCCGTTCGCCTGCCGATGGGCTACGCCTGGAATCCGACCGTCGAGGGCACCAAGAGCGAAGACACGGTCCTGGTCACGGCCAACGATTTCGAGGTGCTGACCGCGACCGGCGAGTGGCCGACGACGCGCGTCGAGGCCGTCGACTCGGGAGCGACGTTCGACCGCCCGGCCGTCCTCGAACGGTGACGGTCGTCTTCGGCGCGCCGCAGTCGGATCGACACCGAAGCATGTGGCCGTGCTACCGGGAAATGTCGCCCGTTTCGGCGTCCAGAACGGCCTCGACCTCCGGCGGCGAGACGACGGCGTGGTCGCCGGCAAGCGTTCGTTTCAGCGACGCCGTCGCGGCCCCGTAGGCGAGCGCGTCCGGGACCGATCCGTCCTGCAACCGCGAGGCGAGGTAGCCGCCGACGAAAGCGTCGCCCGTGCCGACGGGGTCGACGGTGTCGGCTTCGAAGACGTCCTGTTCGTACGTCTCGTCGCCGTGAACGGCCAGTGCGCCGGCGTCCCCGCGGGTCAGCACGACCGTCTCGAAGCCGTAGCGGTCGCGCAGGTCGGCTGCGACGACTGCGGCGTCGCCAGTCGCATCGAGGACGCGTTCGGCGTCCCGTTCGGCGACGAACAGCACGTCGACGTCCGAAAAGAGGCTCGTCAGCGTCGCCCGGGCCTGGTCCGGGTCCCACAGTTTCGACCGGTAGTTCGCATCCAGGACCGTGGTCGCGCCGGCCTCGCGTGCCGTCGAGAGCAGCGACGCCGTGGTCTTGCCGAGATCACCCGAGAGCGCAGGCGTGATACCGGAGGTAAAGAAGGTGTGAGCCTCGCGTACCCGTTCGAGGGGCAGTTCGTCGGGCATCGCCGTCCGAATCGCCGCGTCCTCGCGGTCGTACAGGACGTTCGCCCCGCGCGGTTTGGGTCCGCGTTCCAGGTAGTACGTGCCGGCCCGTCCCTCGTCGGTCCAGGTGACGGCGGCGTCGACGCCCTCGCTCCGAATCTCGTGTGCGATGCGTCGCCCGAGATCGGTGTCCGGGAGCTTCGAGAGCCACGTCGCGTCCAGACCGAGGTGGTGGGCCGCGACGGCGACGTTGCTCTCGGCACCGCCCACGTGGACGTCGAGGCCGTCCACCCGCGCGAGCCGTTCCCCCTCGGGCGTCGAGAGCCTGAGCATCGATTCCCCGAACGTGACGAGGTCAGCCATACCTCACCACGGCAGTCGTCGTACATTAATCCTACTGACTACTGACGTACCGTCGTCCGTGCGTGACCGTCGTACGTGTCAGGTCCGTGTGTGATCGTCGCACGCGTCAGGTCCGTGCGTGACTATCGAACTCGCTTTCGATCGAGCATCCGGGTTTTGCCTCCAGCGAACGAACAGTCTCGACCGTCGAGCACGAACGGTCTATCCGCCAAGAAGAACGGTCCCGCCCGTCAAAAGGTACGGCTAGAGTGTGCTGCCAAAGGGCACGCCAATCGTTATACCTCCGGCCATCGAGACGCGGATATGGTGAACTATTGGAGTCCCGACAACCTCGTACGGTACGCCGACACGGCGGACAAGCCCGGTCGCTTACAGGAGATGATCGCGACGATGCACAAAATCTTCGACTGGGAACTCGACGGCGACGAGGCATCGGCGCTCGTGGTGGCCGATACCGAGACCAGCCCGCTCGTTCCCCAGACGATGGCCGGCGTGCTGTCGACGTTCGACGTCACGCCGACCGTCACGACGATTCCACAGCAGGACGCGCCCAACATGGAACCGCCCGCGGCCGTGGCGGCGGCGGCGACGACGGCCGACCTCATCGTCAACGTCGGGCGCTACGCGCTGTTGCACTCCGATGCGATGCAGGACGCCATCAAGGACCGCGAGATTCCCTATCTCTACCTGGCGGATACGACCGAAGACTACTACACCCGCGGCGCGGTCGAGGCCGACCCCGCGGAACTCGACGCGTTCACGCAGAAAATTTCGGACCTGCACGCGAATGCCGACCGCATCGAGGTCACGACGCCCCAGGGCACCGACGTCGAGATGCGCGTCGATAGCTCGCGTCACTTCCCGCTGACCGGCTATCCCGCCGGCGAAGCGCCGGGCTGTCCCATCGAGGAGTCGGTCAACGGTACCATCGTCGTCGACAGCTACATGATGGGCGTCGGACTGGTCGAGGAACCGATCGTCTGGGAGGTCGAGGACGGTTGGATCGAGGAGATCCGCGGCGGTCCCGAAGCCGACGTCCTCAGGAACGTCGTCGACGAGTACGGCGACGAGAACGCCCGCTGGATCGCCGAGTTCTCGATGATGACCAACCCCCACGCCCGCCCGAACGGCATCTACATCGAGCACCTCTCGGTCGGCGGCGGTACCCACTTCGCGCTCGGAAACGGCACCTCGCTTGGCGGCAAGTACAACAGCTCTATCCACCTCGACGGCGCGCAACTCGAACCGACCGTGACGATAGACGGCGACCGCGTCATCGAGGACGGAGAGTTCCTCGTGTGAGGCCGTTGCTCCCCCCTACACGTCGGGACTGCGACGACCGCGGGAGAGCGATCGAATGTGACAACGTAACTCGGCTCTGCACGTTCATAAACTCCCGTCAGAATGGAGGAAGAGGTGGT
>JBDGSB010000048.1:0-16185 GCA_042217765.1 Haloarculaceae archaeon
TCGAGGTGGGCGTCCAGACCACCTTCGAGCGGATCAACCGCGAGATGCACCGCGGCCACGGCGTGCAGGCGTCCATCGACGCCAACCGACGACTGCGTGATGCGGCGTTCAAAGTCGGCTTCCACATGATGCCCGGCCAGCCCGGCATGAGCACGGAGATGTGTCTCGAAGACTTCCGGCGACTGTTCGAGGACAGCCGGTGGCGGCCGGATTACCTGAAGATCTACCCGACGCTCGTGGTCCGGGACACCGTCGTCTACGACCAGTGGCGACGCGATGAGTTCGACCCGCTCACCAACGAGGAGGCCGCCGAACTCGTCGCGGAGATCAAGTCGACGCTCCCGAAGTACGTCCGTCTCCAGCGCGTCCAGCGGGACATCCCCGCGGACTTCATCGACGCCGGCGTCTGGAAGTCCAACCTCCGGCAGTTGGCCCGAAAGCGGATGGCCGACCACGGCTGGACGTGCGACTGCATCCGGTGTCGGGACGTCGGCCACAACGACGAGACTCCCGAGGACGTGCGCCTCGACGTGACCACCTACGAGGCCGCCGGGGGCGTCGAGCACTTCATCAGTTTCGAGGACCCCGAGCGGGACCTGCTGGTCGGGTTCTGTCGGCTCCGATTTCCCGCCTACTCCCCACACGGCAGCGACCCCGCCGACGGTGCCGACCCCGTCCGACGCGAACTCGAAGACGCCGCGCTCGTTCGGGAACTACACGTCTACGGCAGCGAGGTCGGCGTCGGCGGCGACGCCGATAGCGCCGCGGCGTCGGCAAACGGCGAGAACGCCCAGCAACACCGCGGCTACGGCCGCCGCCTCCTCCGGAAGGCGGAGGAAATCGCCGCCGACGCCGGCTTCGAGAAGCTATCGGTCATCTCCGGCATCGGCGTCCGGCAGTACTACCGGCGGAAACTGGACTACCACCAGGACGGCCCCTACGTGAGCAAGCGACTGTAGCAACCGGTTCACACGGTCGTTCGTATCAGTACAGCGGCGAGAGTTCCTCGGCACCCTCGTCGAGGAGTTTCGCGAGGTTGTCGTCGCTTTCGGCGTCGCGGCGTCGAACGTTGTCCTGAGCTTCGATGGCGACCTGCTGGAGTTGCTCGACGCGCGGGATCCGGTGGACGCCAGCGAGCAGGACGACGCTCGCGACGGCGTCGGACGACGGGAGCGGGTAGTCGCCACCGCGGACTTCCATGCTCCCGGTTTCTTCCTCTAGCCACTTGCGACCGCGTTCGATGCCCTTTCGGTCGAGGTAGTCGGGCGGACCCGCGAGGACGAGGAGCGACCGCTCGGTCCCCTGAATCTTACAGGGGAGGGTGAGCCGTCCGAGCGCAGCCTTCCGGACGAGCGAGGTGACGCGATTGGTGGCGCTCACGGCGTCGGAGGGACTCGAATCGTCGCCGCGGAATCGAGACAGGAGATCGCGCGAACGGTCGTCCGCGACGGGTTCGACGGCGTACCCGACCGTCGAGACGCCGCCACACGCGAGCGTGTTGATGATCTCGCTAGAGTCGACGACCGACTCGGCGACTGCCTCGTCACCGCTGACCTCGCCCGCACCGAAGAGAGTCCCGAAGCGCCTGGCGATTTCCTCGTTTATCTCCGCGAATCCGCTGCGCATCGACTCGCCCGTCCGTCGCCAGGCGTCGTTGTCGAACACGAGCAAGTTGTCGACCTCGCGGGTGAAGGTCTGGAACGACCGGGCGGCGTTCAGGGTGTAGATCCCCCCCTCGTCCTGTGCGGGAAGGATGCCCAGACCGAACACCGGTTCCGTGTATATCCGTCGCAGGTGCTGGGCGAGCACCGGCGCGCCCCCGCTGCCGGTTCCGCCGCCGAGACCGGCCACGATGAGGAACGCGTCCATCTCGTGGACCGGAAGCGAGTCGAGGGCGCTCTGTATCTCCTCGACGTCGTCGGCTGCGATCGTTGCGCCGAGTTCGTTGTCAGCACCGACGCCGTGGCCCTTCACCCGCGATTGTCCGATGAGCACGCGATTCTCCAGCGGAACGTTCTCGAGGCCCTGCAGGTCCGCCTCCGCCGTGTTGACGGCGATCGGCGAGCTGAAGATGTCCTCGCCCGTCCGATTCTCGTACGCGACGAACTCGTCGACGATCTTGCCGCCTGCCTGTCCGAATCCGATGAGTGCCAGTTTCATGGTTCGTAGTGGTGGGTGTCGGTCTCGGGCGACGCTCTCGGTCGGTAAGCCCTCCATACGTCCCGACAACCGCTCGCTATCGATCCCGAGGGCTGCTCCCTGTGTCCGTTCTCAGCAGTGCCAGCGTAGCGGTATTGTTATACGCTCTCTTCGGGCAGGCCGTGGAGCCGTCCCGACGGACCACCGCCTCGAATCCGGAATCGACCCACGAAAACGGCGCAATTCGTCGGTTACGCGACGCCTTCTCCGTTCCGTTCACCGGCGAGTTCGTGTTCGAGTCGTTCGCCGAGCAGTTCCTGCAGCGCGCACTCCGCGTCGGTGAACGGCTCCGCGCGTGGTTCCGTGGAGACGAAAAAGAAGGTCCTGTCGTGGCCGTCGTCGACCTTGACGAGCGTCCCGAGATACGTCCGCAGGCCGTAGTCGGCGTAGACCGTCCGGTCGTCGAAGCCGCGGTCGGACGGGTCGGCGACGCACGCGGGACTGTCCCGCGTCGGTTCGGTACAGTACGTTTCCGACAGCGGGAGTTCCGTCCCGGGCGTGAAGTGCTCGTGGTCGCCGCTGGTATACTCGATTTCGAACCGGTCGGCCGCGGGGTCGACGCGCGCGACCGCGCCCAGTTCGAGGTCGAACCGCTCGCGACCGACGTCGAACAGGTCCCGGAGCGTCGCCTCGACGGCTCGTTCGGACTCGGTCCCCGTTCCGGCGTCGACCCGATTCCCGGCGGCGGTGGGCACGACGGTCGCGACCGCTTCGGGCAGCCACCAGGCGTAGGAGACGCCGACCTCCTTGCGGAACAGCAGGTTTCGCCCCGCCAGGTCGTTCAGTCGCTTGCCGACTCCCTCGTGTTTGATGGGCAGTCGATCGGCCACTTCCTGTGTGGTGACGACCGGCGTTCCGGACTCATCGAGTGCGGTCCGCACCGCTCGTAACACCTCGAAATCGCTCACGTCGGGCGGTCGCCCTGCCATGTTACTCCTGGGTTGGGACGTAACGGAAATAAACGATCGGATGTGCGTCGCCACGGGCCGACGGGTCGCCCGGGCGGACTGCCGTCCGTGGCGAGTTACTCGTACTGGCCGTACTCCTCGGCAGCCGCGACGAGCGCCCGGAAGTTCTCCGCGGGCGTGTCGGGATTCGTATCGCAGGCGGGCGTCAGGATGAATCCGCCGCCGTCGGCGGCGTACTCGATGTTTCGCCGCGCGGTCTCCTCGACCGTCTCCGGGTCGCCCTCGAGCATGACCGTCACGGGGTCGACGTTGCCGAGGATGCACACCTCGTCGCCGACCTCCGCTTTGACGGCCTTCAGCATGATGCTGTAGGGGTCGCCCTCGTCGTAGTCGACGTCGTCGATCACCGATTCGAGGTACTCGACGTCCTTCGGCCACTTCTCGACGTTGCCGTAGTTGGCGTGGACGCCGCCGGGAGAGTCGTCGGGAATCGTGTCGGCGACCGTTCGAATGATGCCCGTCGTGTCTCCACAGGGGTGGTTGATCGGTATCAACCCGGCGTCGGCGATGGCCTCGAAGTCCTCCTTCAGGTAGGGGTAGACGAACTCCTCGTACTGCTGGGGCGACGTCGTCTCGGCGGCGGCGACGGGATCTAAGACAACGACCGCGTGGGCCCTGTCCTCGAAGGCGGTGTGGTACTCTATGTGGAACTCGGTGAGTTTCTCCATGAGGTCGTGGACCTTCTCGGGGTGCTCGATCATCCCCCGGAACAGGTGCTCGTGGCCCAGCAGGTTCGCCGCCGTGCTGAAGATGCCCGAGACGATGGGAGCGACCGCGACGCGGTCGCCGACTTCGTCCATCACGAGCGCCGACTCACGCAGCACCGAGCGGGTTCGGACGTGTTCGTCCAGGGCGGGAACGGTCAGGTCGTCGACGTCCTCCCAGGACTCGACGGTACGCTCGGTCGCGTCGACGATCTCCATGTGCTTGCTCCAATAGCCCGTCGCGCCGCAGGCTTTGGCCTCGACGAAACAGCCGTCGATGCCGGGGACGATTACGTCGCCACCGAAGTTCTCGTTGGCCGCGAGTTTCGCTTCCGCGAGCGTTTCCGGGTCGTTCTGTGCGTCTCGCGGCCGCTCGCCGATCTCCCACAGCGCGCGGGTGATCGCCAGCGTGCCGACGGGGACGCGGTCGGGTTCCTCGCCCTGCAGGGCGGTCGCGACGCGTTCGAGGCTGGTCATCTCGCCCATCGTCACGCACCCCCGGCTTCCCGCGTCACCTCGTGGTGCAGGCGTTCGACCTCCTCGGCGGCACCCGGTCCGTCGGGGGCCCAGCCGTCGGCCCCGATGTCTTCGGCCCACTCCGCGTTCGTCGAGCGACCGCCGACGAGGACGGCGAACCGGTCGTCCTCCCCTCGCGATTCGAGTTCGTCGATGACGTCGGCCATGTTGTCCCGGGTCACACTCATCAGCGCAGACAGGCCGATGACGTCGGCGTCGACTTCCTCGGCCGTTTCGACCACCTCCTCGGGAGGTACGTCGACGCCGACGTCGTGGACGTCGTGGCCGTTGCCCGCGACGAACATCCGGACGAGGTTCTTCCCGATGTCGTGAATGTCCTCCTCGACGGTCGCGAGAACGACGGTGGCTCGCTCCTCGGCGTCGCTGTCGTCGGACGCGACCTCCGCTTTCAGCGCCTCGGTCAGCGGATCCATCACGCCCTCGAGCGTGTCGCCACACTGCATCAGGTCCGCGAGGAAGTACTCCCCTGTTTCGTACTTGTTTCCGATCTCTTTCGCCGCCGGTAAAATCCCGTCGTCGAGCACCCGTTCGGCCGAGTACGCCGACAGCAACGTGCTCGTGTACTCGACCGCGTCGTCCGTCTCTCCCGCGACGACGGCCGTTTGCAGGTCTTCGAGGTCAGTCATGCCGATCACAATTAATTACCATACTCGAATTAATAGTCATATACCCACTATCCTGCGTGGCTTTTTGAAGATGAGGACGGCGTCGAGGCGAACCCGTGCGTTCCCGAGTGATGTCTCTCCGGACGGGTCAGTGATGCCTCTCCGGACGGGTCAGTGATGCCTCTCCGGACGGGTGACGTCTGACCCGCTGGCGATTAGACGACGTCGACGGAGACGCTGACGTCCGATTCGATCCAGGCGTCCGGTCGTTCGCGGTCGTAGACGACGATCGTGTCTTTTCCCGTCTCGAAACACCGGATTCGGCTTCCTGCGGGTCGAACGTCGGATCCGTCACTAGTGCGTGACATGCGTGTTCCCCACCCCAGTATTCACACCGATTGCCATGCATATAAATCGTGTACTTTCGATACGAACGTGGCGAGAGCGTTTTCCCGCTCGACCGCGTAGTACGGTCGAATGGCAGAGCGATTGACGGAGGGACTGTGGGTGCTCGACCTCGGCTTGCTCCCGCCGCTGGCGTCGAACGCGTACCTGCTAGACGTCGGGGACGACGTCACGCTCGTTGACGCCGGCCTCGGGTGGAACGTCCCCAGCCTGGTCGACGAACTGGCGGACGCGGGCTACGCCGTGGCCGACCTCGATCGGGTGCTCGTTACTCACTACGACCTCGACCACGTGGGCGGCCTGCGCCACGTCGCGTCGGCGTTGCGCTGTCCGGTCTACGTCGGCCGCGACGACCTGCGGCTGGTCGACGGCGAGGATGACCCGCCGCTGGCCCACCACAAGGGGGCGTTCCACCGCGTCGCGCGGGCGCTGTTTCCCCTGCCCGACGCCGTCGAGACGCGGGCGGTGACCGACGGCGAGTCAGTCGGCGGGTTCACGGCGTATCACACGCCGGGACACAACCCCGGACACACCGTCTACGTCCACGAGTCGGGCGTCGCGTTCCTGGGCGACCTCGTCTGGGAGGACGACGGCGGACTGACGCCGCCGTTCTGGCTCGACTCCTACGATATGGACGAACTGCACCGCAGCATCGACGGGCTTGTCGATCGGGTGCAACCGTTCGAGGTGGCGGCGATGGGCCACGGCGATCCGATCCGCGCGGGCGGCAGACAGGCGCTCGCCGACCTCGCGGCGCGACTCTGAGACGGATCGCCGCCGTTCGTGCCGCCGATCCGTCTGCGCGATCCGTCAGGACGGCCGACCGGACCGTTTTCAGTCGCTCGAAACGCCACGAGAGGTTTTATCGTCCACCGTCGTAGGATCGGTCATGGACAGCCAACCCAGCGTCGCGGTCGTCGGTGCCGGCGTCGCGGGCGTCGGCGTCGCCCACGCACTGCGTGACGCCGACGTCGCCGTCACCGTCTTCGAGAAGGGCCGGGAGGTGTCCGGACGGGCGGCGACCAGACGCCGCCACGGATGCACCTACGATTACGGAGCGAACTACGTCCGGACCGACGACGAGTGGCTGCTGGGGATACTCGACGGCGTCGCGATGGACGGACGCATCACGGTCGAGGACCCCATCTGGACGTTCGACCGCGCCGGGACGATCACCGAGAGCGACCGCAGCGAGGGTGCGAAGTGGACGTACGCCGACGGCATCGCCCACCTGGGGACGGCGCTGCTGGCCGACACCGCCGCGACGGTCCACCGGGAGACGCGGATCGACGACCTCGAACGGACCGGGGAGGGGTGGCGACTCCGCGACGTCGACGGGCGAGCGTGGGGCGAGTACGACGCGCTCGTGCTGACGCCGCCGGCCCCACAGACCGCCGACCTCCTCGGGAGCGCGGCGTGGCGACACGACGACCGCCGACCGATACGCGAGGCCATCGAGTCCGTTCCCTATCGGACGGTCACGTCCGTGGTACTGCACTACGACTTCGAACTCGACGTTCCCTACTTCGGACTGGTCAACGCCGACAGGGCCCACGACGTCTGGTGGCTCTCCCGCGAGGAGTGCAAGGCGGGCCACGTCCCCGACGGCGAGTCGCTGTTGGTCGTCCAACTGTCGCCGGACTTCTCCGCGGAGCACTTCCACGATTCCGCGGACCGTCTCGTCGAAACCGTCGTAGCCGCGACGGCCGCAGTGCTGGACGACGACCGACTGGCCGGCCCGGACTGGTACGACTACCAGCACTGGCGGTACGCCCAACCCGAACGCGCGGTCGACCCGGCGGCGCTGGATCGCGCCGAGCGCCACGACCTCTTCTGTGCCGGCGACTGGGTCGCCGGCGAGGGGCGTGTTCACCTCGCGCTCGAAACCGGACTCCGGACGGGTGCGGACGTGGCCGAACGGCTGGCGTAGCGCCGATACCGACGGCCGGGCGGGCGACCGCCGTCGAGTGGCGAACGACAGGCCTTTGGCTCGCAGACGGATGCATCCGGTATGGACCGCAAGCGGGAGCTAACCAGCGTGGACCTGGCGGCGCTGGTGGGCGAACTCGGCAGTTACGCCGGCGCGAAAGTCGACAAGGTCTACCTCTACGACGACGACCTGCTCCGGCTGAAGATGCGCGACTTCGACCGCGGCCGGGTCGAACTGCTCGTGGAGGTCGGCGACTGCAAGCGGGCACACGTCGCCGCGCCCGAGCACGTCCCGGACGCACCGGGGCGGCCGCCGAACTTCGCGATGATGCTGCGCAACCGCCTGCAGGGAGCGGACTTCGCCGGCGTCGAACAGTACGAGTTCGACCGCATCCTGCAGTTTCACTTCACGCGAGGCGACAGCGTGGAACGCAGTTCCACGAGCAGTCGGCCACAGTCCGACTCTGCCGACACCACCATCGTCGCGGAACTGTTCGGGGACGGCAACGTCGCCGTGCTGGACGAGTTCGGCGAGGTCGTCGACTGTCTCGACACCGTGCGGCTGAAGTCCCGCACCGTTGCACCCGGCGCGCCTTACGAGTTCCCGTCCTCGCGGTACAATCCGCTCACCGCCGACTACGAGGCCTTCGCCGCCCGAATGGACGACTCCGATACCGACCTCGTGCGGACGCTGGCGACCCAGCTCAACTTCGGCGGCCTCTACGGCGAGGAGCTGTGTACCCGCGCCGGCGTCGAGAAGACGAAGGCCATCGCCGACGCCACCGAGGCCGACTACGAGGCCATCTACGCCGAGATCGAACGCCTCGCCGAGCGGCTACGCACGGGGGACCTCGATCCGCGCGTCTACTACGAGACGAGCCAGAACGAGGATAACGGCGCTAGAAACGAGGATAACGGTACTAGTGGGGACGCAGACGCCGATCGCACCCGTGTGGATGTGACGCCGCTGCCGCTAACGGAGTACGCCCACCTCGACGCCGAACCGTTCGAGACGTTCGACGCGGCGCTGGACGCGTACTTCTTCGAGTTCGAGGCCGACGTCGAGGGGGGCGGCGGGGGCGGTCGCCAGCGTCCCGACTTCGAGGCCGAAATCGAGAAGAACGAACGCATCATCGCCCAGCAGGAACAGGCCATCGAGGACTTCGAGGCCGACGCACAGCGCGAACGCGAGAAAGCGCAACTCCTGTACGCCAATTACGACCTGGTCGACGACGTCGTCTCGACGGTGCGCGCCGCCCGCGAGGACGGCCACGGCTGGGACGACATCGCGGCCCGCTTCGAGGAGGGACGCGATCGCGGCATCGCGGCCGCCGAGGCGGTCGTGGACGTCGACGGCCGCGAGGGAACGGTCACGGTCGACCTCGACGGCCGTCGGGTCGCCGTCGACGTGAGCGAGGGCGTCGAGGTCAACGCCGACCGCCGTTACCAGGAGGCCAAACGCATCGAGGACAAGATGGCGGGTGCCGAGGCGGCGATCGAGGACACCCGCGAGGAACTGCAGGAGGTGAAACGCCGCCGCGAGGAGTGGGACGCCGACGACGAGGGCGAGGAAGCGGGAGACGAGGCCGACGAGGAATCGGCGGACGTCGACTGGCTGGCCGAGCCGTCGATCCCCGTCCGCAGGTCCGATCACTGGTACGAGCGCTTCCGGTGGTTCCACACCAGCGACGGCTACCTCGTCGTCGGCGGCCGCAACGCAGACCAGAACGAGGAACTGGTCAAGAAGTACCTCGACAAGGGCGACCTGTTCGTCCACGCACAGGCCCACGGCGGGCCGGTCACGATCCTGAAGGGGACCGACCCCAGCGAACCCGCCTCCGACGACCTGACGATTCCCGAGGAGAGCAAGCGCGAGGCGGCGCAGTTCGCCGTCTCGTACTCGTCGGTCTGGAAGGACGGGAAGTTCGCGGGCGACGCGTACGTTGTCGGTCCCGACCAGGTGTCGAAGACGCCCGAAAGCGGCGAGTACTTAGAGAAAGGCGGGTTCGCCATTCGCGGCGACCGCACCTACTTCCGGGACGTCGACGTCGGCGTCGCGATCGGGGTCGCCTGCGAACCCGAAACCCGGGTGCTCGGCGGACCGCCCAGCGCCGTCGTCGACCGCGTGGCGACGCACGTCGAACTCGAACCCGGCCGCTACGCCCAGAACGACGCTGCAAAGATGGTCTACCGCGAACTCAAAGGCCGGTTCGCCGACGACACCTTCGTCCGGAAGGTGGCCAGTCCCGACCTGATTCAGGAGTTTCTCCCGCCCGGTGGCAGTCGGATGATCGACGAGTAGCGACCGGACTTTTTCTACCCGGGTCGCCTACGCCCGCTATGCTCTCCGACGCCCTCTCGTATCCGACCGCGGACGGTGACTGGACCGAACGAGTGCTGATCGGCGGCCTGCTCGTGTTGACGAGCCCGCTGGTCGTGCCCGCCGTGGCTCTGCAGGGGTACCTGATTCGCGTGTTGCGGTCGGTCGCGGCCGGCGAGCCGACCGCCCCGGAGTTCGGCGACTGGGAGCAACTGCTGGTCGACGGCCTGCAGGCGATGGTCGTGGCCATCGCGTACGCGGTCGTCCCGACGATCGCGCTCGTCGTCCTGTTCGCCGTCGTCGGGGCCGGTGCGGTCGCGGCGGCGCTTGGCGACTCGACGGCGGGCGTCGGCGTCAGTATCGCGGTACTGGTCGTCCTCGCCGTGCTCGCGGCCGTCGTCTCGCTGGTCGTCGCGTACCTCGTCCCCGCGGCGCTGGCACGGTTCGCCGTCGAGGGGTCGTTCCGCGCGGCCTTCGACCTCGGAGCCCTCCTCGATGCGGTCCTTTCCGGTGAGTACGCCGTTGGCTGGCTCCTGGCGGCCGTCGTCGGCGTCGTCGTCGGCACGGTCGGCTCGGCGCTGTCGCTCGTCCTCGTGGGCGTCTTCGTCTCCTTCTGGGGACAGGTCGTGAGTACGTACCTGTTCGGACGCGGATACGTCGACGCGACGACGGACACAGATAGGCCGTCGTCCACGGCATAGGGACGTGAACCGGGTACGCAGGCCCCGTCGGAATCGACACGAAATATCGATTCTCCGACCGTTCGGCGAACCGGGTGGCGTACTACCGGGAGAGGGCTGCCGAGCCGCCGCAGGTACACGGCCGGTGGGACCGACCGCCGCAATCGCAATCCATTAGTGTGTGACTAACTAACTAATCAATCAGGATGAGCGAGTCCGATCCCGAGTCCGCACGCGAGGAGATCATGCACGCGACCTATCGGGCGCTCTGCGAGCACGGGTACGCGGACCTCACGACGAAGGCCATCGCCGACGAGTCGGGCACGAGCACGGCGCTGCTTCACTACTACTTCGACACCAAAGAGGACCTGCTCGTCGCGTTCCTCGAATTTCTGCTCGAACGCCTCCAGGAGACGGTCGACGTCGAGGCCGCCAGGGACGACCCGCCGAAACAACTGGCGATCCTCGTCGAGAAACTGCTGTTCGGACCCGACGATTACAAGGACTTCCAGACGGCGATGCTCGAACTCCGCTCGCAGGCCCCCTTCAACGCGGCGTATCGCGAACAGCTACGGAAGAACGACCGCGAGGTCACGAAACTCGTGGCCGACATCGTCGACCGCGGCATCGAAGCGGGCGTCTTTCGGGACGTCGATCCCGACCGGACGGCCCGGTACCTCGTCGCGACGATCGACGGGGCCCGGACCCAGTGGGTCACGCTCGACGACGACGCGGTGCTGGCCGACGTCTCCGAGGAACTCCGGGCGGACCTGTCCGAACGCCTGCTCGTCGGCGACCGAACGCTGCCCCGACCCGAGTGACCGTGTCGCGACGATCCTCCCCCCACCACCTGTGGACGTCCGGTGGTCTCCCATGACGGGCGACGGCGGGAACGGTGATCGGATCGCCCGGCGAGTCGCGGCGCTTCGCGCGGCGGTCGCCGATCGGCGGACGTCGGCTCCGTCGATCGCGAGCTACTCGAGTGCCCACCGGGCGTTACGGCCGGCCGGACACGTCCACGGCGTCCTGCTCCTCGCGGCAGCGAGCGCGTGTGCCCCGGACGCTACGGACGAGGACGCGTGGCTTCCCGCCGGGCTGGCAGTCGACTACCTCGACGCCTTCGCGCGTACCCACCGGCAAGCGATCGAATCGACGGCCGACGCGACGCCGAACGACGGACGGCCGGCCCGCCCCCAGCCGACCGACGGAATTCTGGCCGGCGACCTCCTCTTTTCCCGTGCCCACGAACTCCTCCTCGACGTGGAGTTGACGCAGACGACGCGACGGGCGTGCCTCGAAACGATAACGACGGCCGGTCGCCGGCTCTGTGAGGGTGCCGCTCGACGTCGGGAGCTCCTCCAGGCCGACTCGATCGACGTGCGGGCGTACGAGACGGCGCTCGAACGGGACGGGGGCGTCCTGTCGATGGCCAGCGCGCGACTCGGTGGCCTCCTCGGCGGCGCGACGGACGACCGGCTCGAGCACCTCGCCGCGTTCGGCCGGAATCTCGGCGTGGCGATCCAGTTGGTCGCTGGCGCGACCGCGAGCGCCGACCACGCCCCCGAGCGGCCGTCCCGCTCGACGGGCCTCCTCGACGTCTGTATCGAGACGTCGCGCAGCGTGGACGCGGCCCTGATCGCCCGACGCGACGCGTCCGGCGGGACGACGCGCGCGCTCTGTCGCCGTGCCGAGCAACGGCTCTCGGCGGCCACCGAGCACCTCGACGCGGTCACGGCATCGAACGAACGGCCGCTTCTCACCGACCTCCTCGCACGCGTCCGGTCGGCCAGCCCGTCCGATAGCCACGGGGCCCTGAACGATCCGGGGTAGTCGCGTCGTCCGCGCCGGACTGGTGTGCGATCGAAATCGAATGTGTCGATCGACGGCACTGCGAACCGAACACGTTCGGGGAACGCCATTGGTCGACCGAACGTGTACGCTCACGTATGCCCTGTGCGAACCTTCGACTCGACATTCCCGAGGGCGTGTGGATCGGCGACGTCTCGCGGTCGTACCCCGAGGCCCGGTTTCGAATCCTGTCGGCGTTCGCTGGCGAGGAGGCCGGCGTCGGCCTGGCGGAGATCAGCGGGCCGGTGCTGAAGCCGATCGTCGACGAGATGAAAGCGTCCCAGGACGTGCTCGAATGTACCGTCCTCGACGTGGCTCCCGAACGCGTCATCGTGCAGTTCGAGACCGACCTGCCGCTGTTGCTGTCGCCGGTGCAGGATTCCGGCGCGCCGATGAAACTGCCGTTCGACATCGTCGCCGGCCAGGCTAGCTGGGAGGTCACCGCCTCCCGGGACCGCCTGTCGCAACTCGGCGACCAACTCGACCACCTCGGCATCGGATTCACCGTCGAACAGGTACAACAGCGCATCGAGGTCGACCAGTTGCTGACCGAGCGCCAGCAGTCCGTCGTCGGGGCCGCCGTCGAGGCAGGCTACTACGACACGCCACGGGAGTGCTCGCTCACCGACCTCGCCGAGGAACTCGACATCGCGAAGTCGACCGCAAGCGAGACGTTACACCGCGCCGAGGAGAAGATCGTCAAGTCCTTCGTCGAGGAGGAACGACCCGAGCGGAGCGTCCAGGTCGTGCAGTGAGTGTGGTGCCTTGCTTCGGTCTCGACCGTGGACGGGACGTCCCGACCGCGTCATCTGTCGCGTTCGGGTGGCGGTCGATAGGTGTAGACGGTCCCGTCGTGGACGACGTAGTACGCCCCGTCGTCGGGGTCGTGGATTACCCCGTTGTCGGTGTCGATCGCGAACTCGACGAGGTCCGTCAGCGTGTTCGCCTCCGCGACCGAACCGGTCTTCCTGTCGTCGGGTAACCGAATCGTGGTGATCCAGTCGTCGAAGTCGACCCGGTTGTCCCGGTACCGGAGCCACTCCCGTTCGGTCTCCGAGAGGGAGATGAGGCCGCGCAGGCGGGCACCCGATAGGCCGACTGCGCCGACGAGGGCGGCGACGACGAGCGCCGGTCCACCGAACGCGCCGAGTGGACCCGGTTTCGTCGGGACGGTAACCGTTTCCGTCCGCGTGAACGTCTCCGTCCGTGGCTTCGGTTGTGGGAGATAGATCGTCGAATCCATCTCTATCGGAAGCGCGAACGTCGTCGTCCGACGTCGTGCGGGCGCGTCCTGCGGGGTCGCCGTGACGATGGCCCTGATTCGCATCTCTACTCGTCCGGGGGAGCCGAGCCGACTAGATACGTTCCGTGCCATCCGCATCCGATCGGAGACGTTCACCCGGTACGGAACCGCTGCACGTCTCGTCGACGACAGCGTCACGGTCTTTTCACCGAGGGGGCGCGTCTGCTGCCAGTACACCAGCGGCTTTTTTTCGTCCGATCGGGGTTCGACGCTGCGGACGACGAGTTGCTGTCGCACGTGGACGTCGACGGGAGCGTCCGTCCCGCGCGTCTCGAGGACGAACTGTCCGCGCAGGACGGGCATGATACGCTGGAAGTAGGTCGTCCGGTTGCTGACGGTTTCGCCCGGTTCGAAGACGGTCGTGTTGGCCGACTCCCGAACCGTCGACCGGTGGGTGAACGATCCCTCGACGCTCCACTGTTCGACCGTTCGCTGCTCCGTGTGCGTCTCCGTGACCGCGTAGGCACCGTACGTTATCCAGCCGCCGACGGCTGCACAGACCAGCAACGTCACGAGGACGACGTCGAGGTGCTGTTCCAGCACGGCGCGTACGCGAAGACGTATGCTTTCCATTCGTCAATCCTCCCGTGATTGGAGCCCCGACGCTGTCGTGGTCGAGGTGGTCGTCGGCGTTTGCGTGGACGATCCCTTCGGCGTCGGCGTCTGCGACGACTCGTCCGGCGTCTGCGACGATCCAGTCGGCGTCGGCGTGGCACACGTCACGACCGCAGTGTAGGTGATTGTGCTCGAAACCCGGGCACTGCGGGCGTCCACGACCAGCGTCACCTCGACCGGACCGCTGTGGTCTCCACAGAAGACCGCCGCTTCTAGCTCGCCGGCCTCGCCGGGACCGAGCCTGATGGGACGGAACGGACCGACGTCGAGGCCGGGGGGCGTCGAGACGGCGGTCGCGTTGACGCGGATCGGATACCGGGAGAATCGATTCAACACTGCGACGATCCGGACCGGTTTGCCGTCTCCGGTGACGGGATCCTCGCCGGCGAGCCCCTGGCTCGCGATGGGACCTGGCGGCCGTCCCCGACTCCCGACGCCGGGATCCCAGATCGTGACGTACGCGCGGTCGTTACTAGAGACCTGAACCGCAACGCTACGCTCGAGCGATGTGGTGGCGAATCCGCCGGTACTCGAAATCAATGCCGACGCGGTCACGAGCACGAGCGTCATCCAGAGCAATCTCCCCCAGCGCATCGTCATTTCCCTCGAAGTTCCGGCGGTTCCTCGGTCGCGCCGAGGAGGTTCCGCCGCTGGTGGTAGTGATTCGCGAGCGCCGACACGATCAACGATATCGCCAGGAAGACGCCGGCCGCGATGTCCGGAAGGAGTCCCAGCGGGCCCGCGTCGACCCACACGCCACACAGCACGGCCAATCCCACTGTCCCGAGCAGGAGGTAGTACTTGCTCCACGGGACGTCCTCGCCCGGGACCACCTCCAGATAGAGGTCGGAGGCCACGGCGTCGTCGGTAAGCGACACCTCACCCCGCTCGGCCGTGACGATTCCCGCTTCCTCTAGTTTCGGAACGTGTGACTGCTGGAGGGCGTTGTAGACGCGTCGCCGCTGTTTCGCCGTCACTTCCTCGCGGGAAATCCCGTTCTCCCAGGCGGCGACCTGCGTCGCGAGTTGGCCGACGCTCATCGCCGTCGACTCGTATTTGAGGTAGTGGATGGCGAACCGCCGCCGCCGGTTTCGGAGCACGTTGAACAACTCGTCTCGCTTCAACGTGGCTTCGACGTCCCCGTTCGGCAGGCTCACGTCACTCGTCCCGATCACCCGTTCAGCGGTCGAACTCATACGTGCCGTTCGAGAGACACGAGACGTGGTATCTGTATTACTATACGCTATATACTAGATCGGATGGGGTCGACTACGGAGTAATAGGACGTTACCACTCGATTTAACCGGTAACTACATCCTACGGAGCGCGATGGCGTCGGTTTCAATGGGCGATTGCAGAGGCCACAAGCACGCTCGAAACGGGGCACAATCGACTCATGTAAAACAGGGGTGAAGACGGAGAGACAACTGGCCCTCACGGGCCAGAAACACCGATGAAACGACGCAAATTCGTTACCGGCGCAGGTGCATTGTTCGCGGGCAGCGCGGCCGCGATGGGAACTGGAGCCTTCACGACGATGGAGAGCGGAGACCGCGACGTGGAAGTCAAGGTCGCTGCCGACTCGAAAGCGTACGTCGAACTCCACCCCGACGGGAAGTACGCCGAAGAGACCGGGGACGGCAAGCTTCGGTTGTTCTTCAACGACCAGCAGGCCATCTTCGAGGGCGGCGTCAACCCGGACTCGACGTACAACTTCGAGGACGTCTTCGAGATCGTGGCCGATCACACGTCCGGTGACACGTACTTCTACCTCGAAAAGCAGGGATTCGACGCCGACGTCGACTTCGTGGCCGGCGAGAATACGTTCCACATGAGCGAGGGTGATTCCCTCACCGATCCGAACGACCTGGGCCACCTGGTCCAACCCGAAGGTGTCGAGGTCGACATGACGATCCACGGGACATCCTCGCCGAACTCGGCCGCTGGCGGGACGATCATCCTCCACGCCGCCAGTGGCGGCAACCAGGGACAGCTCTAGGCCGAACTGCCCTTTCGATGAAACGTACGTGTTTAGCCCCAGATTGATTTCGGTAGTCTCTCGTGGGGGCCAC
>JBDGSB010000139.1:0-16096 GCA_042217765.1 Haloarculaceae archaeon
GCCATAACTGAGGCGAAGCCGAAGTTAAGCCGGTGGAGGGATTTGAACCCTCGACCTAATCCTTACGAAGGATTCGCTCTCGCCAGTCTGAGCTACACCGGCACGACCTCGTTTCACTCGGTTGTGTCGAGGCTCGCAATCTCGGAGAGATTGCTCACCACCGGCACGTCCTCGGTGCATTCGATTGTTGGCACGATACCCGCAATAAGGATTGCGAATCTACGCGGTCAGGCGGACGTCCAGGCAGACGTTGAGTTCGTGGGGTGCGTACGACCGGACGACGCGTTCGGTCTCGACGGTGACGTCGTAGTGCGGTTCGGCGGCGTCGCGGATCGCGGCGACGCCGGGGCCGAACGGGTCGTCCTCGTGCTGGATGTCGTAGACGTGGAGGACACACTCTTCGCCCGCGAGCGTGACTGCGGAATCGAGAAACTCGTCGGCGCTGTGGGGCAGGTTCATCACGACGCGGTCGGCCCAGTCCTCATAGTCGGGGGCGACCTCGCGCACGTCGCCGTGGACGGCGGTGATCCGGTCGGCGACGCCGTTTCTGCGGGCGTTCGCCCGGAGGTACTCGACGGCCGTCCCGTTGACGTCGGTCGCGACGACGTCGGCGTCTCGCTTGCCGAAGGGAACGGCGTAGGGGCCGACGCCGGCGAACATGTCGAAGGCGTGCTCGCCGGGGACGACCTGCTCGGCGACGCGGTGGCGCTCGGTCGCCAGCCGCGGCGAGAAGTACACCGTCGCCAGGTCGAGTTCGTACTCACAGCCGTACTCGCGGTGGACGGCTTCGGTGCCGTCGCCGGCCAGCACCTCCCACTCACGGGTGCGGTGTTGTCCCTGCACCTTCGAGGCGCGGTCGAGGACCGTCTCGACGGGCAGGTCCGATTCGACGATGGCCTCGGCGATTCGCCGTGCGCGTTCGGGGTCGTTCTCGTCGACGATGGCGACGTCGCCGATGCGCTCGTAGGAGGGATCGAACGACAGCAAGTCCGCGGGCGTGGTCTGGGTCGACCGCGTGGGTACGTCGCGGCTGACGACGTCGAGCGACGACGGGACGGCGTCGGCGTCCGTGACCGGAACGTACAGCGAGCCGTCCTCGACGACGATCTCGTAGCCGTCGGCGACGAGGTCCGCGTCGGCGAGCCGTCGGCGCGCCCGCTCGCCGTCCTCGCGAGCGACCCGAACGCAGGGGACGTCCATGCCCGACTCTCGGCGGTCATCGGCGGTAAGCCTGACGCTTGTCGCGTTCCCGGTCCGATTTCGAGGACGAAACCCGGACGCCGTCCGCGGTCTTTATCCACGCGCACGTCCGAGAGCGCGTATGCTCACCTTCGTCGGACTCGGTCTCTACGACGAACGCTCGGTCACCATCGAGGGCCACGCGGTCCTGCAGGAGGTCGACCGCGTCTTCGCGGAGTTCTACACGAGCCGACTCGCCGGCACGACCGTCGACGAACTAGAGGCGTACCACCACGTCGACGTCGAGGTGTGCGACCGCGCGACCGTCGAGCGCGACCCCGAGCCGATCCTCGACGCCGCCGCGAACGATCACGCCGCGTTCCTGACGGCCGGCGATACGATGATCTCGACGACGCACGTGGACCTTCGCCTCCGGGCGGCCGAGCGCGGCATCGACACCCGCGTGGTCCACGGAACGACCGCCCAGACCGCCGCCGCGTCGCTGACCGGCCTGCAGAACTACCGCTTTGGCAAGGCCACGACGCTGCCCTTCGAGCGCGCCCACGGCGGCGACGGCGTCCCCGAGAGCGTGCTGGCGACCATCGACGACAACCGCGAGCGTGGCCTCCACACGCTCGTGTATCTCGACATCAAGGTCGACGATCCATACGACGACGCGACGACCGCCGACGAGAGGTACATGACCGCCGACGGAGGGGCCGCCCTCCTCGCGGCGGACCGGCCCGACACGCTCGGCGTCGTCGTCGCCCGCGCCGGCAGTCCCGACCCACTCGTCGCGGCCGACCGTCTGGATGCACTGGCCGAGCGGACGTTCGGCGATCCGCTTCACCTGCTCGTGATTCCCGGCGACCTCCATCACCTCGAACGCGACGCCCTGACGGCGCTCGCGGACGCGCCGGCCGGTCTCGTCTAGCCCTCGCCGTCGGTCCTGACGGGCGCGTCGGCAAGCGCCGCCCGGAGGTCGTACTCGGTGCCCGTGAACACGAACAGCAGGTCCTCGATGACGTCGAGCACTTCCGGGAGTTCGCGGACCACCAGGTAGGTGATCGCGACGAGCGCGACCACCGACAGGCTCTGGGAGATGAGCCGGTCGGCCACGTAGTAGGACACCTTGTACGGGTCGTTCGTCGCAAACAGCGACATCACCAGGTCCGGGAAGACCCGAAACCGCTGCGTGCCGAAACTGACGGCGATGAAGACGTTGCGAACGAGATTGAGCACGTAGATGATGGGAATCGAAACCGCGAGCGCGCGCGCCTTTCGCCGCGGCGGCGCGCGAACGGCACCGATGAGCCCCGCGAAGATGGCCATGCTCCCGATCCCCGTACACGCAAGCAAGATCGTGTACGTGATGTTGTGTCCGCCGGGCGTGAACAGGAACGTGTTTCGGTACGGATCGACGGCGATGTTCAAAAGCGGGCTATCGCCGTGGACGACGGCCGGGTGATAGCCCAGGACCGACAGCAGGACTTGCACCTGTCTCGTCACGCTCTCGACGAGCGCTTGCCGGAGAAATTCGATCGTCTCGAACGGGAAGTAGATGAGGCCCATCACCGCGATGGCCCGCGCGAGGATGGTCAGCGACTCGCGACCGTTCCAGAGGAGGTACGCGACGTACAGCGACGCCGGGACGGCGACGACGCTCCCGGCCCCCTCGATGATGCTCTTCTGGACGAAGACGAAGTGGTGGACGAGCGTGAACCAGAATGCCGCAAACAGCACCCAGCCGCCGACGAACAGCCACGTCCCGAATCGTTCGTCGTATCGCTGCACCACCGACCCGGCGACGAACGTCGCCAGCACCAGCCAGGCCAGCGGATCCGACAGCCAGTGGATCCACGCCAGCGCCCCAACGAGAGCATCGAGCATCGTCTCTATCACACCGTAGGGGAATCCGGGACATAGGTTTTGTCGTTCACGGCGTGTCGACGCGCTTGCCGGTCTCCTGGGGGACCACGACGGTGTCCGCGTCGACCCACTCCCGGCCGAGTTCGCGGCCGTCGAACAGTCGGTCGAGAAGGACCGCCAGCCCGGCGACTTCGGAGTGGGGTTGGTTCGTGACGGCGACGTTGTAGTTCGCGCGCGCGTACACGTCGAACGGTACTTTCTCCGCGCCGACGACGACCAAAAGCGGGTCGTTCCGGTGGGTCTCACGGATGTCGTGCTGGACGTCCTGGACGGGCAGGCCGTACATGGTGAGGTGGGCAACGGCACCGCCCCACTCGCGGAGCGTCCGGTCGGGGTCGTCGGTCACGTCGACGGCGAACGGGCCGCCGAATCGGTCGGTGATGTCCCGGACCGTCTCGGCGGCCCCGGTGGCGTTCGAGCCGAAGACCACGCGGTCGGCACCGAGCGCGCGGGCGGTCAGGCCGACGTGGGTGGTCATGCGGTCGTCGCGGCCGGGGCGGTGGCCCAGTCGAAGCACGGCGACCTCGGGTTCGTCCTGCATAGCGCCACCGAGGGGCGAGAGGGATTAGCCGCTTTCGGAGCGGGCACGTTCGATGGCCGCCGCGACGGCGTCGGTGCTGTGGGTGAGGTTGCCGTCGGCGTCGGTGACTTTCGTGCCGTCGACCAGAATCGTCGGCGTCGCCCGGACGTCCTGATCGCGGCCGGTCTGGCGGTCGTAGCGTATCGTCGGGTCGTACGCCCGGTTGTTGGCCGCCGAGCGGACTTTCTTGCCGTCGACGTCGACCTCGTTGCCCAGCGCGGCGTAGGCGTCGGGCCCGAGTTTGGACTGGTTTGCAAAGAGCAGTTTCGCGTAGGTCCAGAACTTCGCGACGGTGCCGAGGTTCTGGACGCTCCGGGCGGCGTTGGCCGCCGTCCAGGACGTGTCGTTGACGACCGGAAAGTCGCGGTGCTCGTACCGGACGAGGCCGGGGTCGACGTATTCCGACCAGACGTCGGGCAGTTCCTGCAGATTGTACTGTCGACAGTGCGGACACCGGAAGTCCTCGAAGACGGTGACCGTCACGTCGGCGTCGGGGTCGCCGGCGACCGGCGTCGGGAGTTGCTGTTTCGCGTCGGTACCGCCACCACCGCCGTTGCCACCGCCGAGACATCCGGCGGCCGCGCTCGCCGCGAGCGCAGCGCCCGTCGCGAGGAGACGGCGACGCGAGACGCCACCGTCGACAGAGACGCGCTGAACCATACCGACGTGTCCGTGACGGGAGGCATTAAGTTCCCGGAACGGCCACGCGGCCCCGCGAAGACGAGGCGAATCGTCGTCTCCGCGGCCACGACCGGGAACCGTTCGGTCGCCACCCGATTCGGCGAACAACCGGAAAGCACATGTGCGCGTCACCGGCACGTCGGCGTATGCACCTGTCGGACAAGCGAATCGTCGTCACGGGCGGGGCGGGTTTCGTCGGGTCGCACCTCGCGGACCGCCTCGTCGCGGACAACGAGGTCGTCGTCGTCGACGACTGCTCGAACGGCCGTCGGGAATGGGTGCCCGACGACGCCACCGTGATCGAGGGCGACTGCACCGACCCCGACGTCGTCGCGTCGGCCGTGACCGACGCCGTCGACGCCGTGTTTCACTTCGCCGCGTCGAAGGCGGTCGACGCCGAGCACCCGCGCAGGCAGTTCGAGGCCAACACCGCGATGACCTACAACGTTCTCGAACGGATGGACGAGGTGGGCGTCGACCGGCTCGCGTTCACCTCCTCCTCGACGGTGTACGGCGAAGCGCCGCGCCCGACGCCCGAGGACTACGCGCCGCTGGAACCGATCAGCGCCTACGCGGCCGGCAAACTGGCCGAGGAGGGGCTCGTCTCGACGTACGCCCACAGCCACGGCATCCAGTCGTGGGTCTTTCGCTTCGCGAACATCGTCGGGCCGCGACTCCAGCCCGGTGCGGTGATCCCGGACTTCGTGCTGAAACTCCGGGAGGACCCCGAGACGCTGACCATCCTCGGCGACGGCCGCCAGGAGAAGTCCTACATGCACATCGAGGAGTGCCTCGCGGCGATGTGCCACGTCGTCGAGCACGCCGCCGACGACTACAACGTCTACAACCTCGGGACGCGCACCACGACGTCGGTCGTCACCATCGCCGACGTCGTCGCCGAGGAGATGGGCGTCGATCCAGACTACGATTTCACCGGCGGCGAGCGCGGGTGGACGGGAGACGTCCCCCGGATGCGACTGTCCGTCGAGAAACTGTCGGCGCTGGGGTTCGAGCCCACCCAGTCCAGCGACGAGGCGGTCAGGCAGGCGACGCAGGAACTGCTCGAAGCACTCTGACCGGCCACACGGACGGCCGGGCCGACGGCTACGGCGCGTACGTGCCTTCGAGATTCGCCTTCGCGACGACGTGGCCCTCGGCGGCGTCGTAGACGTCGTCTTTGGTCGCGTTGGCGTCTAGCGACAGCGTCGTGTCGAGCGCGTACAGCAGGAACCGGTAGGTGTGCTCGCGGTCCGGTGGATTGGGACCGCCGTATCCCGACTCGCCGTAATCGTTGCGCCCCTGGCCGACCTCGCTCGGCGGCGACCAGTTCTCGGGAATCTCGCCGACGTCGGGGGCGACGTTCCAGACGACCCAGTGGTCCCAGATCTTCCCCGCGGGCTCGCGGGCGTCGGGGTCGTCGACGATGAGCACGAGCGACCGAGCAGTGTCGGGCACGCCGTCGATTGCAAGCGGCGGATTCACGTTTCGCTCGCGGTAGCCGTACTCCTCGGGTATCGGCCCGCCGTCCTCGAACGCCGGGCTGGAAAGCGAGAGGTCGGACATCGTCCCGTGGAACCGTTCGACGCGCGCCACCGTAAATCCGCTGGCACACGGTCGGGCAGCGCAACCGAGCCGACCGGGTCGCGTGGACAACGGCATCCCTTTAGTAGCCGGTTCCCCTACGCCGATGCGTGCAAATCGTCGGCTACGAACGGGACGTGGGCCAGCCCGAGACCGACGGCGCGGCCGACGCCGCCGCCGAAGGCGACGCGACCGAAGACGACGCGACCGGTGCGGCGTTGCTCGTCGCCAGCGACGGCGCGGTCCGTCGCGAACCGCTTTCGACCGGTCGACGGCTCGCCTTCCGACTCGGCGAGCGCCACTGTGCCGGCACCCTCGACGGGGACCGCCACGTCCCCTGCGACCGCGAGTCGGCACCCTACTGCGACCAGCACGTCGACCGCTGGCCCTGCGCGCGCTGTACTGGCGACTGTGACAGGCCCCTGGACAGTTGCCGGGAGGAACACGCCGTCTACCTCGCCGCCTTCGCGCCCGCGACGTTCAAGGTGGGCGTGACCCGCTCGTGGCGGCTCGAGACGCGGCTCCGCGAGCAGGGGGCCGACCGGGCGGCACACCTCCGAACGGTCACCGACGGGCGCATCGCCCGCCGCATCGAGGCCGACATCGCGACGGACGTCGGCGACCGCGTGCGCGTCCCGACGAAGATGGACGGCCTCCAGGAGTCCGTCGACGAGGACGCCTGGGCGGCACTGCTAGCGGAGTTCGACCCCATCGAGACGTTCGCGTTCGCGTACGGCCTCGACCTCGACGAACGGCCGGTGCAGGAGACGCTGGCGACGGGCGAGATTCGAGGGACGAAAGGGCGGATACTCGTTCTCGACAACGGCGGCACCGCCTACGCCGTCGACTTGCGGGGCCTCGTCGGCTACGAACTCCACGACGGCGAGGCGTCGCGAGACCTGCAGGCCAGCCTCGGCGTGTTCGAGACGTGACGACACGTGTGACCGTCCACAAAAGCTATACGACGGCCGGCCGCTGAAACGGTCGTGAAACGAGAGCGCGCCCTGGCCGGCGGCGGGGTGGCCCTCCTCCTCGTCATGGTCCTCGCCGCCGCGATCGTCCCCGGAGCAGTGGCCGAACGCGGCGACGACGTTCGGCCCGGCCACGTGCAACTCCGGCGGGACGTCGCGGTGGCACCCGGGACCGTGACCGGGGAGTCGGCGACGCTGTCGCTGGACGTCCGGCTATCGCACGTTGGCGGCCCCTCCGAGAACGTCACCGTCGAAGTCCGGGCCATCGACGCCGAGTCGAACCTCCTGCGAACGACCGAGCGCGTGCGCGTCGGCACCGTCGACGGCGACCGCGAAGTGCCTGTCGAAGTCAACGTGACGGTCCCGCGCGAAGGCGGCTACCGCTTCGAGGTCGCCGTCTACGCGGACGGCCAGCGCGTCGCGACCGGTCGAACCACCGTCAGCGGCGTGGGCGCGCTGACGCCCGCGTACGCGCGGTCACCGATCGTGTTCGAACGCTTCGAGGACGCAGGCATCCCGACCATCACCTACGCCGTGGGCAACGTCTCCGACGGCCGGGTGCGCCTGGATACGACGACGTATCTCACCAACACCGGCGACGGGCCGGCCGGCGACCTGCGACTCCTCGTGCTGGCACGACAGGCCGAGTCCAACATCGTCGCCGACCGGATGACCGTCACCGTCGGCGAGATACGCCCGGGACGGACCGCCAGCGTCGACGCGGCGCTGACCGTGCCCGACGACTACAACTACCGGCTCGACGCGATGTTGCTGCGCGACGACGTCGTGCTCGGCGTCGCGAGCGCGAACGCGCGACTCGCGCCGACGAAGCCGATGCCGGCGAACGTAACCCAGCAGCGCATCGAGATCCGAGCGAGCGACTTCGAGGGAACCGGCGTCGAGACGGGCGGCCCTGAAGCGACGCGGACGGCCGGCGCGTCGGGACCGGGATTCGGGCCGGCCGTCGCCGTCCTCGCGCTGGCCGTGAGCGCGCTGCTCATCAGGAGACAATCGTGACCGACGACCGCACGGCGGCCGACGCCGCCACCGACACCGAGGAATCGAGCGATCCCGACGGAGGGGAAGCGGCGGCCGCTCCCGACGGGGCCGAAACCGCGACCGCTCCCGACGGGCGGGAAGCGGCGGCCGCTCCCGGCGGACGGGAAGCGACGGCCGCTTCTGACGAGCCAGGGACGTCCGACGGCCGCAATCCGATGACGTACGTCCAGTGGGCGGCGTTCGTCGTCCTGTCGCTGCTGGCGCTAGTCGCAACCTTCCGCTTTTACACCGCCGCCTCGCGCGCCATCGGCATCTGGATCAGCCCCGACTACGAGCCGTTCTTCCAGGCGGGGTTCAACCTCGTCGTTCTCGCGACGGCGGCCATCGGCCTGTCGCTGCTCGCCCGTCGGCTCCGCCAGTAAGACAACCCTTTTCCCCGACGACCCAGAAGCGGGTGGTATGGCTGACGACGAAGCGGAACCAGCGGCCGACGACGAACAGCCCGACGCCGACCGACCCGACGACGACCAGTCCGACGACGAGAAGTCCTTCCGCGAGCGCGTCGAGGAGATCCGCCAGAAGCGTGCCGAAGAGGGCGAGGGCGACGAGCGGAGTCGCGAGGAGAAGATGGAAGAGATGATGGGCGGCGGCGGCCCCGGCGGCATGGGCGGCAACCCCTTCGCGCAGATGATGGGCGGCATGATGGGCGGTGGCGGCCCCGGCGGCATGGGCGGCGGTCCCGGCGGCCCCGGTGGTCGTGGCCGCGGTGAGGAGGAAGGCGACGAGGAACTCGTCCGCGAGGTCCGCAAACTCCGCGACGAGGTCCACGACATGCGCCGGACGCTCGACCGTATCGCCGACGCGCTCGAAGACTGAACGGCCGCGTTTTCCGCCCCACGAAAACGTGTTCGCGTCCCTCGTACGGACTGGTACTCTGGCTCTCGGCAGTTCGCGGGCCCGTTCGGCCGAACTGCCGGGAGGGAGCGGCCCTTCTCCGTCTCACTCCGGCACGGTCGCGACGGTCGTAATCGCCACGTCGGGGTTGTAGCTCGGCCCCATCGTGACGTGTTCGACGGTTTCGAAGCCGGCCGCGGCGAACATCCGGTCGGCTTCCGTCTCGTCGTAGAAGAGCATGATGGCGTCGGCAACCTTCTGGAAGACGGTACTGGACGGATAGTTGGGGCCGACGACGAGGACCTGGCCGCCGGGTTTCGTGACGCGGCGACACTCCCGCAAGGCGTCGACGGGGTTGGGCCAGTACTCGATGGACCCCGACGACCACACGACGTCGAAGGCGTCGTCCGTAAACGGGAGTCGCTCGGCGTCGCCGCGGTAGAAACTAACGGGGTCGTGCTTGCCGAGTTTCGCCCACGCCTTCTCCATCTGGTGGACGCTCTGGTCGAGGCCGTGGACGTCGTCGGTGTGTTCGAGCAGGCCCTCGGTGCCGAAACCGGTGCCACAGCCGACGTCGAGGACGCGGTCGCCCGCCTCGATGTCGAGCAGGGCCAGCGCCTCACCGCGCATTTGTTCGTTCCAGATGAAGGGGTTGATCCGGTCGTAGACCTTCGAGAGATACTTGTAGAACAGGCGTGCGCGGGCCTTGTCTTCGAGGACACCCATCGGTCGGCGGTTCGACCCTCGGCGGCATAACTCCCCGGATTTCCGCCGAGACGTCGGACGGCGACGGCGTCCGTTTCCGACCGGGCGCGGTCGGACGACTTCGCAACTACCAAATAGTCGCTGTAGCTACTTCGGTACGACCAACCAATGCCAAGGCCAGAGGTTCTCGAAAACATCAAGCAGGCCGAAACCGACGCCGACGACATCGTCGCGGAGGCCGAACAGGATCGAGAGGAACTGCTCGCGGAGGCCCGCGAGGAGGCCGAGGAGATTCGCGAGGCGGCTCGCGAGGAGGCCGAGGAGTGGGCCGAAGAGCGACTCGCGGAGGCTCGAGAGGACATCGAGGCCGACCGCGAGGAGGTCCTCGAAGAGGGCCAGCAAGCGCGCGATCGCCTGCAGGAACAGGCCGAGCAACGAACCGACGAGGTGGTCGCCCACGTCGTCGATCTGTTCGAGGAGGCGGTACATGCTCAGACCTGAGCAGATGAGCCGCGTCTCGGTGACTGGCTCGAAGCAGGCCATGGACGACGTTATCGAGACGGTCCACGACCTCGGTCTGTTGCACCTCACCGAGTACGACGGCTCCTGGGATGGGTTCCAGACGGGCAACCCAATCGAGGGGGCCGACGAGGCCTCCGACAAACTCGTGACCGTCCGCTCGTTGCAGTCGATCCTCGGCGTCGACGACGGCGACGCGGGACCGACGCGGCTGGTGACCGACGAGGCGCTCGACGACGAACTCGAAGACATCCGACAGGAGGTCAACGAACTCGACGACCGGCGCAACGACCTGGAGGACGACCTCCGGGCCGTCGAGGAACGCATCGACATGCTCGACCCGTTCGTCACGCTGGGTATCGACCTCGACCTGCTGGGCGGCTACGAGGAACTGGCCGTCGCGGTTGGCGTGGGCGATTCCGACAGCGTCGCGTCCGCGCTCGACGCCGCCGACGTCGAATCCTACGAACTGTTCGTGGAGGACGACGTCGTCGCGGTGTTCGCACGGACCGACGACGACGCCATCGACGACGCGCTCGTGGGCGCGACGTTCACCGGACTGGAGTTGCCGACCGTCGACGACGACCTCGTCGACGTCGACGAAGAACGAATCGATCCCCAGGAGTATCGCTCGAAGCTCGACCACCGGAAACAGCAACTCGAGAACAAACTGGAAACCGTCGAGAGCGAACTCGAAGACCTCCGACTCGACGTCTCGGGCTTTCTCCTGGCTGCCGAGGAGAAACTGACTATCGAGGTCCAGAAGAACGAAGCGCCGCTGGCGTTCGCGACGACGGACAACGCGTACGTCGCGGAGGGATGGATTCCGACCGAGCAGTACGACGAGTTCGAGGCCGCACTGACGGACGCGGTCGGCGACCACGTCGACGTCGCGGAACTCGAACGGGTCGCCTACGGCCGTCACGGGACTCCACAGACCAGCGAGAGCGTCGACGACGGGACGAGCGAGACGGACGCGCCAGCCACCGCCGACGCCGACGGGCCGACCGCGGCTGCCGCGGACGAGGGCGAGAGCGAACAGCCCGAGGCGAGAGCGGACGGCGGCGGCGCGGATGGCTCGAACGACGACGTCGTGACGATGACCGACGAGGGACCGCCGGTTATCCAGAACAACCCGGGCCTCGTGGAGCCGTTCGAGTTGCTCACCAGGGCCGTCGGCCGGCCGAACTACTCGGAGCTCGACCCGACGGTCGTCATCTTCCTGACCCTGCCGCTGATGTTCGGATTCATGATCGGTGACGTGGGATACGGGCTCATCTATACGGGTATCGGATACTACCTGTACTGGAACTACGAGTCGGGTGCGTTCCGGGACATCGGTATCGTGGCCATCTGGGCGGGTCTGTTCACCGCGGCCTTCGGATTCGTCTTCGGCGAGATATTCGGATTGCACCTCGTCACCGAGTACGTATGGGACCCCCTGATTGGCGGCGCGCCGCTCCACAAGGGCCTCGCGCCGAATCACGCGGTGTGGGCGCTGGCGTGGTTCATCGTCATCGCCCTGTTCGGCGTCCTGCACCTGAACGTCGCCTATCTCTTCGAGTTCCACGAGAACTACACGCTACACGGGCTCAAAGACGCCGTCATCGAGTCGGGGTCGTGGCTCCTCGCGATGAACGGCTTCTGGCTGTTCGTCCTCAGTACCATGGCCAGCGGGCCCAAGCCCGACTTCATCTACTACGCGTTCGACAAAACCACCGAACAGCATCGGGCGGCAATCGAACTCGGGTTCAGTGGACTTCCGCCGGAGGTCGGGATGCTCGGCCTCGTGATGGTGGCTGCCGGATTCGTGCTGCTGGCCATCGGCCCAGCCTACGAACTCATCGAGTTCCACCTCATCATGGCCCACCCGCTCTCGTACCTGCGGATCGGTGCCGAACTGGTCGCAGAGGTCGGGCTTGCGTTCACCGTGAACCTGCTGTTCTGGGGCGGGTACGCCACGGAGACGGAACACGGCGAGGCCTGGCACTTCGCGCTCGGCCACCTGCCACACGTCGGCGAGATGGCCCACGGACACGAGGTGACACAGATACTGTTCCCCGGACTGGCCCACATGGGACTCGCCGCGGCCGTCTTCGGCGTCGTGGTACTCGTCGTCGGCAACCTCATCGTCCTAGTGCTGGGGGTCATGTCCGTCGGCATACAGGCCATCCGGTTGGAGTACTTCGAGTTCTTCGAGAAGTTCTACGACGGGGGCGGCGTCTCGTACAACCCCTTCGGTACCGAGCGCGTCTACACGGCAGAGGATTGACCTCCTCCGCGCCGTGAACCTCGCCGAAAGTGATAGCACAGAAACAGGCTTGGTCGCGACACCCGCCCGAGACGGGGACTGATCTCCCAGCGCCTGGAAAATCCCGCGTTCACGTCGGGAAGTGGTCATTCGGAGTATTTGGGAAGTTTTATGCCGCCGATGGGGTAACCCTCCTCTGTACGCAATCACCAATGCGGAGATCGATACAACCATGCTCGAAACTATCTCACAGATGGCAGTAGCACTAGCGCAATCGAACGTTCCGGCGATTCCCGGGCCTGCGGCCGCAGCTATCGGCGTCGGACTCGCGGGTCTCGGGACGGGAATTGCACAGAGTCGGATCGGTGCGGCCGGTGTGGGTGCTGTCGCGGAGGACGAGGACATGTTCGTGCTCGCCCTGATCTTCACGGCGCTTCCCGAGACGATCATCATCATCGCGTTCGTCACAATCTTCCTAGCCTGAGGCCCCACAATGAGCCTCGATACTGTCGTAAAGGACATACGAGACGAAGCGCACGCGCGTGCGGAGGAAATCCGTTCGGAGGCCCAGGAACGCGCCGACGACATCGTCGCCGACGCCGAGGCCGAGGCAGAGGAGATTCGCGAACAAAAACAACGGGAAACCGAGCGAACCATCGAGGAGGAGCGCGAACAGAAGCTCTCTAGTGCGAAACTAGAGGCCAAACAGATGCGCCTAGAGGCACGCCGGGACGTCCTCGAAGACGTCCGCGAGTCGGTCGAAGCGGAGATTGCCGCCATCGACGGCGAGGACCGCGAGGAACTGACCCGGACGCTACTCGATGCGGCCGCAGCGGAGTTCGAGAGCGATGACGTCAGCGTCTACGGTCGCGCCGACGACGCAGACCTCATCGAGTCGCTGTGCGAAGACTACGACGGGTTCGGCTACGCTGGCGAGTACGACTGTCTCGGCGGCGTCGTCGTCGAGAGTGACACGTCTCGTATCCGCGTGAACAACACGTTCGATTCCGTCCTGGAAGACGTCTGGGACGACAACATCGGGACGATTAGCGATCGGCTGTTCGAAGCACAATGAGTCTGGCGAGAGACAGCGGCAACTACGAATACGTCACGGCGCGCGTCCGGTCTCGGCGTGCCACGCTGTTCGACGACGACGACTACCGCAAGTTGACTCGCATGGGCACGGGCGAGATCGCCCGGTTCATGGAGGAGTCCGAGTACGAACGGCAGATGGACGCGCTGGGGACGCGCTTCTCCCGGGTCAACCTCATCGAGCGGGCGCTGTACGCGAACCTGGCGGAGAACTTCGAGGCCCTGCTTCGCTGGTCGGACGGCCAACTGTACGACTACATCGCCCGGTATCTCCGGAAGTTCGACGCCTGGAACGTCAAGACGATCCTGCGTGGAATCTACTCCGACGCGGACCCGGAGACGGTGGGAGACGACCTGATTCGGGCCGGCGAACTTTCCGAGACGCAACTCGATCGGTTGCTGGCCGCGAATTCGATCGCGGACGTCGTCGAACAACTCGAGACGACCATATTCGGGCCGCCACTCGCGGAGGCACTTCGCGACTACGAGGAGTCGGGACTGCTGGTCCCGCTCGAGAACGCCGTCGACCGCGCGTTCTACGAGACGCTAGTGTCGGGCCTGCCGGACGAAGGTGATCGGGCGACGGAACTGTACGTCCAGTTCTTGCAGGCGGAGATCGACTTCCGAAACGTCCGGAACGCGCTTCGACTGGCCCGCAGCGGCGCGGACCTCGATCCCTCGGAGTACTACATCGACGGCGGCCGGCTGTTCGACGAGGACGAGCTCCGCCAGCTCGTCGGCAACGTCGACCAGCTCGTCGAACACGTCCGCAACAGCATCTACGGCGACGAACTCGACGCCGCGCTGGACGCGCTGGCGGAGTCGGAGAACCTCATCCAGTTCGAGCGCGCGCTGGAAGCGGCGCTACTCGAGTACTCCGACACGCTGTCGAACCGCTACCCGTTGTCGGTCTGTCCGGTGCTGGCGTACGTCCTAGAGAAGGAACGCGAGCGAGACAACATTCGCGCCATCGCCCGCGGCCGTGAAGCGGGCCTGTCCGGCGAGGAAATCGAGGAAGAACTGGTGATACTATGAGCCAGGAGATCGCCGTGATCGGCAGCCCGGAGTTCACCACTGGCTTTCGGCTGGCCGGCGTCCGCAAGTTCGCGGACGTCCCGGACGACGAGAAAGACGAGCGCCTCGACGACGCGGTGGAGTCGATGCTGACCGACGACGACGTCGGCATCGTCGTCATGCACGACGAGGACCTCGATCACCTCTCGCGGGGCGTCCGCCAGGACGCCGAGACGAGCGTCGAACCCGTGCTGGTCACGCTCGGCGGCGGTGCCGGCAGTGGCGGACTGCGCGAACAGATCAAACGAGCTATCGGTATCGACCTGATGGAGGAGGACTAACAATGAGCCAAGCAACAGATTCCGACGTCCGTGAAGACGGCGTCATCGAGAGCGTGAGCGGTCCCGTCGTGGAAGCGCGGGACCTCGACGCCCGGATGAACGACGTGGTCTACGTCGGCCACGAAGGACTGATGGGCGAGGTCATCGAAATCGAGGGCAACGTGACGACCATCCAGGTCTACGAGGAGACCTCCGCGGTCTCCCCCGGCGAACCCGTCGAGAGTACGGGCTCGCCGCTTTCGGTGGACCTGGGACCGGGAATGCTAGACAGCATCTACGACGGCGTCCAGCGCCCGCTGGACGTCCTCGAAGAGAAGATGAACTCCGCGTTCCTCGACCGCGGCGTGGACGCGCCCGGCATCGACATGGAGAAGACCTGGGAGTTCACGCCCACCGTCGAGGAGGGCGCGGACGTCGCGCCCGGTGACGTCGTCGGGACGGTCCCCGAGACCCCGAGCATCGACCACAAAGTAATGGTACCTCCCGACTCCGACGGCGGCGAGGTCGTCGCCACCGAGTCCGGCAACTTCACCGTCGAGGAGACGGTCGTCGAACTCGACAGCGGCGAGGAGATTTCGATGCACCAGGAGTGGCCGGTGCGGGAGGCCCGCCCGAGCCGCGAGAAGCAGACGCCGACGACGCCGCTAGTGTCGGGGCAACGGATACTGGACGGCCTGTTCCCCATCGCGAAGGGCGGGACGGCCGCGATTCCCGGTCCCTTCGGGTCGGGCAAGACGGTCACCCAGCACCAGCTCGCCAAATGGGCCGACGCGGACATCGTCGTCTACGTCGGCTGTGGCGAGCGCGGCAACGAGATGACCGAGGTCATCGAGGACTTCCCGGAACTGGAAGACCCCACCACGGGCAACGCGTTGATGGACCGGACCTGCCTCATCGCCAACACGTCGAACATGCCCGTCGCGGCGCGGGAATCCTGCGTGTACACGGGCATCACCATCGCGGAGTACTTCCGGGACATGGGCTACGACGTCGCGCTGATGGCCGACTCTACCTCCCGCTGGGCGGAAGCGATGCGCGAAATCTCCTCGCGGCTTGAGGAGATGCCCGGCGAGGAGGGCTATCCCGCCTACCTCGCCGCACGGCTGTCGGAGTTCTACGAGCGGGCCGGCTACTTCGAGAACATCAACGGCACCGAGGGATCGGTGTCGGTCATCGGCGCGGTGTCTCCGCCCGGCGGTGACTTCTCCGAGCCGGTCACCCAGAACACGCTACGCATCGTCAAGACGTTCTGGGCGCTCGACGCCGACCTCGCGGAACGGCGGCACTTCCCGGCCATCAACTGGAACGAGTCCTACTCGCTGTATCGCGACCAGCTCGACCCGTGGTTCGAGGAGAACGT
>JBDGSB010000023.1:0-15784 GCA_042217765.1 Haloarculaceae archaeon
TGCCGCCCTGAATTGGTCCCCGCTGACGCTTCGGCCCTCCAAAGCGAAGCGTCAGTTGAAACGAGTGCGCAGACTCACTTAAATGTACCGGCATCGAGAGAGCGCCGGACGGAAGCCGTGTCAGCGGTTCGAACGGACGGTCCACGGGCGTCGCCAGAGGGGCCGACGACCGCTACTCGTCGTCGAGTTGCTCGCCGACGAGCGCGTCGGCCCGTTCGACGAACGCGTCCCGCGCGTCGGCGGGAATGGTCGCCCCTGCCGCGACGTCGTGGCCGCCACCGTCGCCGCCGACCGCGCGCGCGGCCTCGCCCATCACCGCCGACAGGTCCAGCCCGCGACCGACGAGATAGCCGGTCCCGCGGGCCGAAACCTTCGCCTCCTCGTCGTTCTTGTGTGCGAACGCCACGATGGGGCGGTCGCCGTCGACCCCGTCGGTCCCGACGGCCATGCCCGCGACGATGCCGACGATGGTGTCCCGAACCGCGTCGCCGGCGTCGAACCACTGGAGGTGCTGTTCGGTCGTGACGCCGTTGCGCCGCACCCACTCGAGGCCCTCCGAGAGGTTGCGCCGGTGATTGGACAGCAGGGTCCGCGCGCGCCGGAGCGCGTCGTCGCGGTCGCCGAGACACACCGCCAGCCCGACGTCGGCCCGCTCGTAGCGGGCGGTCGCGTTCAGCAGCGTCGAGAACTCGCTGGCGTCGCGCAGTTCGGTCCCCGCCGGTTCGGCAAGCAGCGTGTACGTCGTGCCGACGAGTCGATCGATTTTCGCCGCGGGGACGCCGCGCTCGACCGCCCGCTGGACCAGCGCGCTGGCCAGCGTTCGCCGCTCGTCGTCGGTCAGGTCGGCCCACCGCCGCCACTCGCCGTCGCGTCTTGCCTCGACGTCTATGTCCCGGAGGAAGCGAATCGCGCCCGCCTCGTCGCCGGAGACGCCCGGAATCGACACGTCGGTGGCGTATTCGAGTAACTTCGGCAGGGGCCGGGTCTGCTTGCCGTACAGGGTGAGGTCGGTTCCCTCTTCGAGGACGCCCGCCGCGACGCCCTCGGACACGACGGCGGCGTTGGCCCCCACCAGTTCGCCGCCGATAGCCTGCATGTCGCCGACCGCACCCACCACCGCGAGCGCCGCGAGGTCGCGGTTGTCCCGCTCGGGGTCGTCGGTCGTCCCCTCGCCTGCCAGCGCCCGCGCCAGCACGTACGCCGCGCCCGCACCCGACAACTCCGACGCGCCGTCGATGCCCACGAGCAGGGGATTGAGGTGATACTCCGTGTCGACGGCGCGAGACGACGTCCCGCCGGCCGACGAGCGTTGCCCGTCGACGTCGGCTGGCTGGTGGTGGTCGGCGATGACCGGCGTGAACTCGCCGGCGGCCTCGTGGGCGGTGATGGTCTCGAGTTGCCCACTCCCGAAGTCGGTGAAAAGCACCGTCTTCTCCTCGCGGGCGGAGATGGACGCGACGGCGTCCGCGTCGAGTTGCTTCTCGAAGACGACCTCGAAGGGGATTCCCGCACGGTCCAGTGCCGTCGCGGCGATTGCGGCGCTGGTCAGTCCGTCGGCGTCGATGTGCGACGCCACCAGCACCGACTCGGCCTCCTGGAGACGAGCGGCACAGGCGTCGGCGCGTTCCTGTAAGTCGGGTACCGGGACGGCCATCGAAGGTGGATTGGCGCGTCCTCCGGGATAAACTTCCGGTCGAACGCCGGTCCGTCGCCCAGGAAACGATTTCGACGGAAGCCAACGACGAGAACGTGGTAGAGGGAATGGCGTCAGCGAGGAGAAGACGCGAATCGTGTCTCGTCCGCGCACGTCACGCGACCTGCCGGTGCTGGGTGAACGTCCACGTCTCGCCGTCGGCGTGGACGGTCGTCTCGACGGTCACCCAGCCGTCGGCCCGCTGGACCTCGTAGGCCTCGGCGAACGACAGGTCGATGCGTTCGGTCGTCGTGTACGATCCGCCGGCGTCGACGGCGTCGACCGACTTCGAATCCGTCCAGACGAGCGCGTCGTGGTTCGTCGCGTTACCGGCGTAGACGCGCGTGTGGACGGTGACGTCCGTGGTCGTCGTCTCGCGCTGGCTGGTCAGCGTGACCGTCACGTCGCGACAGGTCGTCCCGCACGCCGCGATCCGGTCGACGGTGAACGCGAAGGAGACGTCGTCGACCCCGGCGTCGGACCTACCGACGTTCGCGTCGCCAGCCGTCGCGTCGGACCCGCCAGCGTTCGCGTCGTCGGTCGAGGACGCCGCCGTCGACGATCCGTCGGCGTTCGCCGCAGCCGCGTGCTGTCCGTTCGCACTTGCCACGCCGCTGACGGCCGCACCGAGCGAGCCGTGCAGCGTCCCGGCCAGCAATCCCGAGATGCGGTCCAGGATGCGCCCGACGAAGTCCGGGACCGGTGCCGGGAGGTCGCCTAGCGGCCCCTGGCTGGCGGCGTGGCTGTCCGTCGATGCGTTCGCGGGTGCCGCCGCACCGGCTCCCACCATCAGCGTGAGAACCGCGAGCACGGCGAGCACGTTCGTTCGAAGCGTCATTGCAGGTGGCGCTGTGGCGTTACGCATCCATTAAACGGGCTCTCGGTGAACGCGCGTTTCGGACGCTACAGCGGTTTTATCCCCGTTTTAACGCGAATTAACTCGGGTTACCCGTGAGAGAGCGACGAAGGGGGAGAGACGACGGCGCGTCCTCGGCAACGGATCGACGACCGCGTGGCGCGCGCCCGTTGGGGCACGCCCCGGTACTCGGTCACTCGTGGTAGGTCGGCGCGGCCACCTCGACGACTGCGGCCGCCAGCGTCTCGAAGTCGGCGATGTCGGGGACGACGTCGACGTCGATGCCCGCATCTTCGGCGGTCTCGCGGGTCGGGTCGCCGATCGCACCGACGGTCGCCTCGGCCAGCCCCTCGATGGCCGCCTCGCGGACGCCGCGGTCGGCCGCCGCCGCGAGGAAGTGCTCGACGGTGAGCGAGGAGGTGAAAAGCGCCGCATCCAGGTCGCCCGCGGCGGCCACCGTCGCGGACTCGCCGGCGTCCTCCGGTCGGACCAGCCGGTAGAGGATCGTCTCGTGGACGTACGCGCCGGCGGCCTCCAGGCCGTCGAGCAGCACGGAGGAACCGTGGTCGCTGCGGGCCACTTCGACGCGCGCGCCGTCGACGCGGTCGGCCAGACCGTCGACCAGCCCCTGCGAGGAGTACTCCTCGGGGACGTAGTCCACGTCGTACCCGGCCTCGCGCAGTCGGGCGGCGGTGCGGTCGCCGATGGCACAGACGGTGGCATCGCCGGGAGTCCATCCGACGTCGGCGGCGAGTTCGACGCCGGTCTTGCTGGTCAGGATCGCGTAGTCGGCGTCGCGCCGCGGGACGGCGTCGGTCGGTCGCACCGCGAGCATGGGGTCGGCCACCGCGGTCGCGCCCAGCGAGTCGAGCAGTTCGACGGCCGCGTCGATGCGTTCGTCGTCCGGGCGAAAGACCGCCACGCGCATTCGCGGGTCGCTCATCGGTACCCCTCTAGAAAGTCGACGACGCGCTCGCGTTCGCCCGCGACGTCGCCGATGACGGTAAGCGCGGGCGGTTCGACGCCCGCAGCGTCCCGCTTTTCGACGATGGTGTCGAGCGTCCCGGTCGCGACCTGCTGGTCCGGCCAGGTCGCCCGCTCGACGAGCGCGACCGGGGTACCGGCGTCCATGCCCGCCTCCCGGAGCGTGCGGGTGTACTCCGGAAGCTTCCCGACGCCCATCAGCACCACGATGGTGCCATCGGTCGCGGCCAGCGCCGCCCAGTCGACGGCCGATTCCTCCTTGTCGGGGTCCTCGTGGCCGGTGACGAACGACACCGTCGAGGCGTGGTCGCGGTGGGTCGCGGGGATGCCGGCGACGCCTGGACCGGCGACCGCGGAGGTCACGCCGGGGACGACCTCGAAGGGAACGCCGTTGGCCGCCAGGTGGACCATCTCCTCGCCGCCGCGGCCGAACACGAAGGGATCGCCGCCCTTCAGCCGCACGACGGTCTCGCCGCCCTCGGCGAGTTCGACCAGCCGGCGGTTGATCTCGTCCTGTGAGGTGCGCTCGCCGTTGGCGCGCTTGCCGACGTCTTCGGCCTTCTCGTCGGGGAGCGACGAGAGGATTTCCGGACCGGGGAGCTTGTCGTGCAACACCACGTCGGCCTCGTCGACGAGTCGGCGCGCCTTGACCGTCAGCAGTTCCGGATCGCCGGGGCCGCTGCCGACCAGGTACACCTTGCCGGTCATTCGGCCGCCCCCCGAGATTCGTCGTCGCCTTCGGCACGTCGTTCTTGTTCGTCGACGTCGGCCTCCGTCCGGGCCTGCTCGACTAGCGCGGCCGCTCCCTGCTCGGCGAGGTCGGCGGCGAACTCGCGGGCCGCGGTCGCGTGGCGTTCGACCGGCAGGTCGCGAGTCGCTGACACCTCCTCGGTGCCGTCGCGACTGAGCACGCGCACCGTCGTGTGGACGACCCGACCCCGCAGGACCGCGTGGATGCCAAGCGGCGCGACGCAACCGCCGCCGAGTTCCGCCAGGATCGTCCGCTCGACGGTGGTCACGACCCGCGTCCGCGGGTGGTCGACGCCGTCGTGAATCGTCTCGACGACGTCCCCGTCGACGGCCGTGACCGCCAGCGCGCCCTGCCCGGCGGCGGGGACGAACCGCTCGGGCGAGAGTCGACGGTGGGCGACGTCGTCGAGGAGGCCGGCCCGCTGGAGTCCCGCCTCCGCGAGCACGATGGCGTCGTAGTGCGCGTCGGTCTCGCGTTCGAGCGCCTGGCGTTCGATCTCCGCGAGGTCGTCGAACCACTCCTGGACGGTCCGGTCGTAGGGGTGGTCCGCGTCGTCGTGTTCCTCCCGTTCGCGCTCGGCGTCGGTCCGCTCGGCGTGTTCCCGTTGCAGCGAGGGCGCGAGCAGTTTCTCGACGCGCGTGTCGACGTTGCCCCGGAGCGGTTCGATCGCTAGGTCCGGTCGCTCGGCCAGCAGTTGCGCGCCGCGACGCAGACTCGAAGTGCCGACGGTCGCGCCCTCGGGCAGGTCGTCGACGCCGACGCCGTCGGGCGTGACGAGGACGTCCGTCGGCGCGGCCCGTTCGGGCACGCCCGCGACCACGAGGTCGTCCGGCCGGTCGGTCGGCATGTCCTTCATGGAGTGGATCGCGCCGTCGAGGTCGCCGGCCAGTACCTGTTCGTCGATGCTCCGGACGAACGCCCCGGTCTTGCCGAGTCGGTGGATGAGTTCGTCCCGAATCTCGTCGCCGCGGGTGTCGACCTCGACCAGTTCGACGTCGAGGCGGCGGCTCCGGAGCGCCTCCCGAACCGTCGCTGCCTGCCGAAGCGCGAGCCGCGACCCGCGCGTCCCCAGCCGGAGCGTCTCGCCGCGCGTGCTCATGTTGGTGTGACTTCGGAGGTCGGGGGTGAAAAGCACACCACTTCCGGATCGGGGGTACATCACTCGCGCAAAAACGTGGGCGAAAAAGCCGGCCGTCTCGCTCCCACGGGTCGCTCGCGGCCGGTGACCGCGGTCGGCTAGCTCACCCGCCGTACTCCTTCATGAGTTCCGGCACCACGTCGAACAGATCGTCGACGATGCCGTAGTCGGCGATGTCGAAGATTGGCGCGTTGGGATCGTTGTTGATGGCGACGATGGTCTCGGCGGTTTTCATGCCGGCGACGTGCTGGACGGCCCCGGAGATGCCGATGGCGATGTAGACGTCCGGCGACACCACTTTCCCGGACTGGCCCACCTGTCGACTCGACGGCAGCCAGCCGTTGTCGACGATGGGACGCGACGACGACACCGTCGCGTCCAGCGCCTCCGCGAGGTCGAAGATGAGGTCCAGGTTCTCCTCTTCTTCGATGCCCCGGCCCACCGACACGAGCACGTCAGCGTCGGTGATGTCGACGTCGCCGCCGCTGGCCTCCTCGAAGCCGGTCACCGTCGACTCGATCGCGGATTCGTCGATGTCGGCCGCGAACGACCGCACCTCGGCGTCGGCGGTGCCCTCGGCGCGGGGCCACTCCGCCGGCCGTATCGTCACCACTGCCACGTCGGATTCGACTGCAAGCGTCGTCTCGACTTTCGATCCGTACATCTCGCGGGTGACCGCGAGTCCGTCGTCGAAGGCCAGTCCGATCGCGTCGGTCACGATGGGGACGTCCAGGCGCTCGGCAACCGCCGGCGCGTAGTCCAACCCGTTCACCGTGTGTGGCAACAGCAGCACCGACGGGTCCACGTCCGCGAACAACTGCATCACCGCCTGGGTGTAGACGTCGTGGTTGAACTCCTCGCCGTAGTCGACCGTGTGGATCGTCCCCACGCCTTCGCGGTCCAACTGCTCGGCGTACCCCTCGACGTCTCCGCTTATCACGGCGACGTGCAACTCCCCGCCGGTCTCGGCGGCGAGCCGACGACCCGCCTCTATCAGTTCGAGGCTCACCTCTCGAAGCTCACCGCGTCGGTGTTCGGCCACCGCCAGCACGTCGCTCATGCGTCGCCCACCCCCAGATCGCGCAGTTGATCGGCCAGTTGCGCGGCCGTCTCCTCGGGTTCTCCCTCGAATATCGTCACGTCGCTTTCGCTCTCCGGCTCGTACATGGCAGTCCTCGTGGTCGGACTCTCTAGCACGCTCGCGTCGAGCCCGAGATCGTCGAGCGTTCGGACGGCGATTTCCTTTTGCTGTGCCTGACGGATGCCCCGAAGACTCGCGTAGCGAGGCTCGTTGATGCCGGTCTGGATCGTAAACACCGCCGGCTCGGTTACGTCGGTGATCTCCTCGACGCCGCCCTCTAGCTCCCGGTGTACGCGTGCCCGATCGTCCTCGTGGTCGGCGTCGAGATTCGTGACGACCGCCGCCCACTGGAAGTCGACGTGTTGTGCCAGCGCGACGCCCGTCGCGGCGAAGGACGCGTCACCCGACTGTACGCCTGTCAGGACCATGTCGGGCTCTTCGTCTTCGACGACCGCCGCAAGCAGGCTGGCCGTCGTGGAGGGATCGGGGTCGACGGCCGCGAGGTCGTCGTCCCAGACGCGAACCGCGCGGTCGGCCCCCTTCGCCAGCGCCGTCCGGATGGTCTCCTCGGCGCGTTCGGGTCCGATCGTGACCGTCACTACCTCCACGTCGTCGTGGTTCTCGCCGTACTGGACCGCCGCTTCGAGCGCGTACTCGTCCCATTCGTTCAGGTCGTAACTGAGGTACTTCTCGTCGACGTCGAGTCCGTCGATCTCGAACGTGTCGCCGACGATAGCCACCTCCTTGACCGTGACGATGATTTGCATGCAGTATGAGTGGCACACCACACCGGGTTAAACGTTTCCGCACCCAGTGGAACCGCGTTTGTGCTGTCGGGAGTGGGACTACGACTCGAAGTCGGTGACGTCCTCGTCGGGGAACGAAATGAGATTTTCCCGTCCGATGCGGAGCTTCTCGACGCGTCCGTCCTCGGCCATCGCCGACAGGAGTTGCGACACCTTCGCGTTCGACCAGCCCGTCTCCTTGACGATGTTGGCCTGTTTCATCCGGCCACCGTTGCGTTCGAGCAGCCGTTCGATGCGCTCTTCGTCGCTGAGTAGTTCTTCGTCGATCACCTCGTCGTCACCGGCGCTCTCGCCGTCGTCGCCAGTCGCCTCGTTCGATACGTCGCGTTCCGCCGCCGTCCGAGCGCCGGATGTCTCGACGACGCCGTCGGGACCAGTCGGTCGATCGGGGTCGTCGACCGTCGGCTGGCCGGTAGAACCCGCGTCCGGCCCCGATTCCGCGTCGGGCTGGCCCGCCAGGTCGCGCAACCGTTCGCCCCGGAGGACGTACGCCGCGACGACGACGACTCCGAGCCCGCCGACGAAGAGCGCGCCCCACACGGGGAAGCCACGCTGTCGTTGGCCGGGCGTCGTCGTCGTCGTCGGTCCCGCCCCAGTCGTGGTACTCGTCGCCGACTGCGATCCGGTGTAGATGACCCACGGACCGTCGGTGCCGAACGTGGTCTCGCCCTCCCAGCGGACCGTCCCGTTGTCCGGTCCGACGGGCGCGCCGTAGACGCCGTATCCGCTCGGCGGACGAATGACGAGCGTCTGTCCCGCCGACAGGCCGGGAAGCCAGGTGCCGCCGGTCGTGTTGAACGCGTCGCCGACGTAGAGGCGGTCGCCCTCGACGCGCGCGAAGTTCGTCCAGGTGAACGAGACGACGAGTCGGCCTGTTTCGTTCGTGGTCCGGGCTTCGCGGGCGACGTCTCGTATCGCCATCGAACGGCCGGTCGCCTTCGACGCGCGATCGCTGGCGGCGCGGAACGCGTCCACGCCGAAGTCCGTGTTCCCGTTGCGAAACTGCGTCGCGAGCGTCTCGAACGCGCGCGTGTCGTTTTCGGTCCGGAGCGCGAACGTCGTCGAGACGTGCCAGCGCGCGTCGCCGTCCGGCTGTATCTGGGCGACCATGACGACCTCGGGAGCGGACCCGTTCTCCAGGGCCGGCGAGGGTCCATCCGTAGTCGTCGCGGGCGCTACCAGTGCCGACGTCGCCGGGCCCGTGGCGACGGCGCCCAGGCACAAAACCAGGAGGGCAAAGAGGGCGGCGGCTGACCGCGAGGGCATACTGCTCATTCTTGCATCTGTCGGGAAAACGCTTTCCATAATAAAACGTCTCAGCCGCAGATAAACTGTCTCGTGGGTTCTCGGCACGTCTGAGGACCGAGGCGCTCGCCACCGTTTTCGAAAGAGCGAGGTTTTTGTGAGTGGGCGAGAAACGGTCGGTGAATGCGCCTCATCCGCCCCCTGGTCCTCCCGATGCTGTTCGCGGTGCTTCTGGCAGGCGTCTCGGTTCCGATGGCCGCGTCCGAACCCATCGGCTCCGCAAGCGGTGAGCCGAACGCGTCTCCCATCGCCGGAGCGAACGCCTACTCGGTCACGAGCGGCGTCTCGGACACGCACGCAGTTACGAGCAGTGGATCGGACACTTACACGGTCACGGCGGTTCGAAACACTACCGGGTACCTCACCATCGACGACGGAACGATCGAGCGTACGCGATACGGAACGGGAACCCTGGACGTTGCCGGTGCGGTCGCGCTCGACGCCGAGCGATTGCACGGCCGCTACGAGTCGCTGGCGTTCGAGAACGCGTTCGCCAGCACGACCAGCAAGCAGCGGCGCGTCGAACTTCTGCAGCGACAGGCCGACCGCATCGCGGCCCGGATCGACACGTTACAGGATCGGCAGGGACGTGCCCTCCGGGAGTACAACGCGGACGCAATGTCGACGCGGCGATTCCTCCGGGAACTCGCGACTGTCGACGCCGCGGCGGAGCGACTCCAGTCCGACCTCACGGCCATTCGACGGCGGGCCGCCACGACCGGCGGGTTCACGCTCCCGAACGACCTCCGAACGCGGTTCGACAACCACCAGGCCGATCTGGTCGCGCTAGAGGGCCCGGTTCGAAGCCGACTCGCGGACAGCCTCGCCGGCGAGCGACCGGCGACGACGGTCTACATCGTCACGTCGGGACGGGACCTGATGCTGGCAACGACGACCGACCAGCACTACGTGCGCGAGGCGTACCTGGGCGACGAGCGCGTGGTCGGCGGCGTCGACCGGTTCGGACAGACCGATCGCCCCCGGATCAGCGTTGCCTACCAGCGGGCCGCCAACCTCTATCCGTGGGCCTTCGAGAACGCGCTCGCACCGCCGAGCGCCAACGGGTTCGGAAACACCTCCGTCTACCAGATCGACATCGAACACACTCAAGGAGACATGACGACGTACCTCGACGGCACGACCCGCAACGCGTACCGGGAAACCCAGCGCAAGCGACTCGCTGACGTCCCGACGACGGTCAACCGGACGACGACGGAGACGCTGACCCTCCGGGTCAACCGGACGTACCCCACAGGACCGATGCACCTCACGATCACTCGGACAGACACGGACGAACCGGTGAACGCGGCCGTGCGGGTCGACGGGTACCTCGTCGGGCACACCGGCCGCGACGGCTCACTGTGGGCCGTCACGCCGCCCGGTACCGTCCGGATCAACGCCACCACCGTGGCCGGCGAGCACGTCCGGATGCAGTTCGCGAATTGAACGGTTTTTCGGCCGACCGTACACGTCGTTCACGATCCGAAAGCCGATCCCCTCACCCGAACAACTGTCGCGCGTCGTCGATTGCCTCGATTAGCGCGTCGACCTCGTCTCTGGTATTGTAGACGTAGAAACTCGCGCGCGCCGACGCCGCGATCCCGAGTTCGTCGTGCAGCGGTTGCGTGCAGTGGTCGCCGGCGCGGATGGCGACGGCGTGGTCGTTGAGAATCGACGAGAGGTCGTGGGCGTGGACCGATTCGAGGTTGAACGAGACGAGGCCGCCCCGTTCGACGCCCGCCGGCGGGCCGTACACCTCGACGTCGTCGTACTCCGCGAGTCGTTCGAGCGCGTACTGTGCCAGCGCGTTCTCGTGGCGGGCGACGTTCTCACGACCGAGGTCGTCGACGTAGTCGGCCGCCGCCGCGAGCGCGATGCCCTGTGCGATGACCGGCGTACCGGCCTCGAACTTCCAGGGCAGGTCGTTCCAGGTCGCGTCCTCGAAGGTGACCTTCCGGATCATCATGCCGCCGTACAGCAGCGGCTCCATCGCCTCTAGCAGGTGTTTCTTGCCGTAGAGGCCGCCGATACCCGTCGGACCGAGCATCTTGTGCCCGGAGAAGGCGTAGAAGTCGGCGTCGATGTCCTCGACGTCGACGGGCCGGTTCGGGACCGCCTGCGCGCCGTCGACGAAGTACAGCGCGTCGTGGTCGTGGGCGAGTTCGCCGAGTTCGCGGACGGGGTTGATCGTCCCGAGCGTGTTGGAGACGTGGACGACCGAGACCATCTCGGTGTCGTCGGTAATCAGTTCCTTCGCGTGGTCCATGTCGAGGGTGCCGTCGTCGTCGACGCGGACGAACTTCACCGCCGCGCCCGTCTTTTTGGCGATCTGTTGCCAGGTGACCAGCGCGGCGTGGTGTTCCATCTCCGTGAGCACGATCTCGTCGCCGGGACCGAGTTCGTTCAGGCCCCAGCCGTACGCGACCGTGTTCATCGATTCGGTGGTGTTCTTCGTGAAGACCATCTCCTCGCGGCCGCCGGAGGCACCGACGAACTCCGCGAGTCGGTCGTGGGCCTCCTCGTAGGCGACGGAGGCCTCCTGGCTGAGCTGGTGGAGCCCCCGGTGGACGTTGGCGTTCGTGTGGCGGTAGTAGTCGGCGATGGTCTCGACGACCGGCTCCGGCGTCTGCGTCGTGGCGGCGTTGTCCAGGTACACCACCTGTTCGCCGTCGAACTCCCGCTGCAGGATGGGGAAGTCCTCGCGGATGCGCTCGACGTCGAGCAACTCGGATTCGTGCAGTCCCATTAGGAGACCGAACGCGCTCGACGGGCAACACTTCTTCGGTTCGCCTAAAACACCGCGGTCACTCCAGGCGATAGCGCAACAGGGCGGCGATGCCGCCGAGGTTGCGAAGTTGCTGGCCGGGGTCGAACTCGCCGGAGAAGACCGTCACCTCGCCGCCTTTCTGCTCGGTGGTCTCGACGACGGCGTCGACGTCGACGTCCCACTCGTGGTCGGGGCCGCGCTCGGTGCGCAGTCGTTCGTCGAGGACGAGCAGGTGCTCGATGGCCCCGTAGTCGGCGGCTTTCGCGACCGCTTCGGGGCCGTAGGCGACCTTCGCACCCTGCCCGATTCGAGCCGTGAGTTCGTCGACGAGTTCGGCCTCCTCGGCGATGCGCGTTCGCGTCTGGACCTCTTCGACTGCGCCGCGTTTGAGCACCTCGTGGACGCCGCGGTCCCCGACGCCGGCGGTGTCGACGGTCGTGATCTTCGCGGCGAGGTCGGGGGCTTCCTCCTCGATGTAGTCGAGGGCGTCCTGCTTGGTGAACCCCGGTCCCGCGAGGACGATGGCGTCGACGTCCTGCCGGCGGAGGACGTCGGTCAGTTCCGCGAATAGTTCCTCGCGCGGGCGGGCGTACTCGCCCTTGCCGGTCGTGGCCGTGATGCGCGCGCGTTCTTCGGTGCCGTACTGGGCGACCGTGTGGACGTACGCCTCGCCCTCCTCGACGGTGGCGATGGCGACGTCGGGGTTCTCCGCGGACTCGACGGCCTCCTCGATGCGGTCGAGCTGGTCGGGTTTCCAGCGTTTCTCGATTTCGAGTTCGTCGTGGGTCTCGACGTTGAGCGTGTGGTGAAAGCCCAGTTGGTCCTCCCGCGAGCAGGACTCGATGGTGCCGCCGACACGCAGACGGTTGGCGAACTTCGCGAACTCGACGGTCTCGACGGCGAGTTCGACCCACATGGGCTCGCGCTCGCCGCCGGTGTCGCGCAGTTGCTCGTCGTCGCGCTGGATGCGCCGGGTCGTGTCGCCGGCGACCCTGTCGCCCGGTTCGAGCACGTACTGGAGGTGCCAGAGGTCGTCGAGACTCTCGGGCACTAGCGTGATGCGCTCGCGCCCCTCGGCGGTCTCCTCCCGGCCGTTGATCTGCATACCCGTGGGTTCGTCTCGCCGGGTAAGAGTACTCGCTTTTGCTCCCCCGCCCGATCGATCCATCGCCTCGCTGGACTCGACACGATGGGTCACGAGCAACAACCGTCGTGAAGCGTGTGGAAGGCCGGGATCCTACCGAGTTCCAACTCGTCTCGGTTACGTGAATAACAGGCCGGCCCCGCCTCTGGCGGGGTTCTATATAGAAAGTATTGATATGTCAGGTTCGCCCATTATGGGCAAATCTGCGAAGCAGCCTCGGCTAAACCGCTGTCACAGCAGCGGTAGTAGCTTTCCTTGGTGGTTGCAGGGAGTTTGGCAAGGCTGCAACCGTCTGTTAGTACGACGGTAAGCGTACAAAACGTTCGGGAGTTGACGGAGCGCCACGGTATTCCGACGACCAAACGGCCAGGAGCGCGTCCCCGTGACAGTACGCTGTCGTCATTCCAACCGATCGATCCGGAACGGGTCGACGGGGTGGGACGTCTCGCCGTCGATCGCGAAGTCGGCCAGCACTTCGCCGACGACGCTGGCGAACTTGAACCCGTGGCCGGAGAAGCCCGCGCCGACGACGACGTTGTGGTGATCGGGGTGGACGTCGAGCAGGAAATCGCCGTCTGGGGTGTTGGTGAACAGGCACGTCGACAGGCCCATCGTCGGGCCGTCGGCGTCCGGGACGTACCGTTCGGTGAACGCACGGAGGAGGCGCTCGTCCTCGCGGTCGGGGTCGCGGGGCAGGTCGGCGGGGTTGCCCGTCTCGCCGTGGTGGTCGAACTTTCCGACCTTGAACCCCGGCACCTCGTAGGCGGGAACGCCGTAGAAGTGCCCCTCGGGGACGTCGGCGACGAACACCGGGAAATTCGCGGGCGCGAAACGGTCGGGGTCGTCGGGCTGGAACCACCCGAGTACCTGCCGCTGGGGCTGGAGATACGGCGACAGCGACGGGAGGATGCGGCCGGTCCACGCGCCGGCGGTGACGACCAGGCGGTCGGCTGCGTACGTCCCGCGGTCGGTTTCGACGGTGACGCCCCTCTCGCCGGCCGTCCACGACTCGACGGCCTCCCGCGCGCGGACGGTCGCGCCGTGGTCGTGTGCGTCCGCGACGTGGGCGACGGTACACTGCTCGCAGTGGAGGAATCCCCCGTCGGGCTGGTCAATCGCGCGGTACTCGTCGGGCAGGTCGAAACCGGGGTACCGCTCGTTCAGTTCGGCCCCGGTCAGGTGGTCGTAGTCGATGCCGTGGACGTCGCAGGCGCGCTTCGAGCCGGCGTAGACGCTCTCGCCGTCGTCCGGTCCGGCGGCGACGCTGCCGACGCGGTGAACGAGTGGCCGCGAGTGCCCGGCGTCGAGGTCGTCCCACAGGTCGAACGCTCGCCGGACGAGCGGCACGTACGCCGGGTCCTCGTACTGCGGGAGGCGGATGATCCTGGAGATGCCGTGCGACGACCCGCGCGCGTGGGGGACGTCGTAGCGTTCGATCCCAACGACGTCGTTCCCGCGGCGAGCGAGGTGGGCAACGGTGGCGCTTCCCATCCCGCCGACGCCGACGACGATCACGTCGCACTCCGTGACGGTCATTGTCGACCGGTACCACCGGCCGCGGTCAGTTAAGCCGTTCGGGACGGCCGCGCCCTGGAACCGGACGACGCCGCGGTCGGGTCACTCGGAACTGACGACGACGGTGCCGGCGATGCGGTCGCCGAGTCGCTGGCGCTTGTCGGAACTGGCCATGAACGCGAACCCGACGACGTAGTAGAACAGCCCGTCGATGATTTCGAGGACGTTACGGATGGCCGCTGCCCCGATGTCGCACTCGCCGCCGTCCTCTTTGACGACCTTGATGCCGAGAAGCGCCTTTCCGACCGTCTTACCGTCCCAGAATCCCTCTAGCAGGAGGCCGTAGCCGATCGTGGCTACGAACGCCAGCAGGAATCCGAGCAGGCCGAACGCGCCCATGATGCCGCTGCTGTTCGTCGCGCCGCCGAGAATGCCGCCGATCCCGCCCACGACGGCCAGGATGACGAAAAACAGGACGAACGCGATTATGTTGTCGATTATCTGTGCGACGATGCGACTGCCGATGACGTCCGAGTCCTCGCGGGTCGGTGCGTGACTGTATCCAGCCATACGTAATCGTACGTGTTCGCTCACCTGCAATGTAAAACTTCGGGACAGTACGAAGGGGAAAAATCGGGTGCGCCGTGCAATCGGCTGATTTGTGGCCGCACATCGTGGATGAAGCCCTTTTCGATGCCATCGCCGCGCCGACGTGTTTTTGTACTAACAGGTGTCACTCACGACCTGTCTCCGGAAGGAGACGACGATGGGTACCAAGACGGCACAGAGCCGACCGCACCGACGGTTCCGCCGACGCGGTCGCCGAGTCGCTGGCGCTTGTCGGAACTGGCCGTGAACGCGACCCCGACGACGCGTAGCACAGTCCGGCCCGTCGCCGATCGGAAACGTCTCCGATCCGACGTGTGCCCGTGCCTCTCGTTTCGAGCCGGGACGGTAAATATACAATTTTGATACGTGGTGCATAGATTTATTTATTCATGGCGAGTATCTCCCATTCTAGGCGGATATTACACCTCTCGAAGCCGATAAAATTAAATATGACTGTCCATTAGATGGTAAAACAGGATGATGGATGCAAACTACCTCGGGAACGACGTCGAGGACCTCCTCTCGGAAGCGCTCTCCGACGAACGGGAGTTGGTCCAGGTCGTCAACCCGTCGCCGGACACGCTAGAGAGCACAGTCTCGGCCCTCGACTATCTCGACGATCCCCCAGGTGTACATATATTGGCGGAAGAGCGCAAGGTCAAGACGGTCATGGACGACTTCCTCGTGGCGAGCAGTACGGCCGATCTCGTCGAGTCGGACGTGCTGGCGCTGCGGGTCCAGTCGGAGCTGCCGGAGAACGCGCTGCTCGTCTCCGCGAACGATCTCGTGACGCTCGTCTTCGCGGGCGAGCACGTCGCGGGTCTGGTCACCGACGACGACGCCATCGTCAAGGCCACCTACGACCACTACGAACGCGAGTGGGGCGACGCCGAGGCGTTTACCCTCCGGACGCCGGCGCTGTCTCGCGTCCGGACGACGCTGCAAGACGACATCGGTCCGGAGACGGCCGCCGACTTCGACGCCGTCCTGGAGTCGCTGTCGACCGCACGCGGCGACGGTGAGGGACTCGACGAGGTGACTATCAGCCTGCTGGTCGCCGCGAAGAACGGCGAACTTCTCTACGACATCAGCAAGTGGGGCGAGGACATCGGCCTGGCGAGCAAGGCCACGTTCT
>JBDGSB010000045.1:0-15590 GCA_042217765.1 Haloarculaceae archaeon
ACTCAGGTCCGACGCACCCCATGCGCCGAGGATACCGCTACCCCACGGTCCCGCAGTTCGGACGATGGGCGTCCCCGGATTAAGCGTGTCGTTTTCGGTCGGCGAACTGCCGATACAGAGCGACCCGAATCCGTATCACACCAGCACGCGTTCGAGGTCGACCACGATTCCGGACTCGTCGTCGGGGTCGCCGACGAGGCGGCCCAGACAGACCGCGGCGTCGTCTGACGTGACGCAGGCGACCAGCGCCCCTCGTTCGGGATCGCCGGCGATCTCGATCGTACCGGGTGCGTAGACGGGTGCGCCGTGGGCGACCTGTTCGGCGGCGGAGCGGGCGATGGTGACCGTCGGCAGGGGGGCGAGGACGCGCTCGGCGGGGTGGACGACCTCCCGAAGCCACGCGTCGTCGCCGTCGTCGGTCCACAGCGCCAGGGCGTCCACGAGGTCGTGCATCGTCGCCAGCGTCGCGTCGTCGAACGATCCCGTGGCCGTGCGCCGGAGGTCGCCCATGTGCGCGCCGGTTCCGAGCGCCAGGCCGAGGTCGTGACAGAGCTTCCGGACGTAGGTGCCGCTCTCGCAGCGAATCCGCAACAGGGCGCGTCGGTCTTCGATTTCGAGGACGTCGAGCGCGTGGATCGTGCGCGTGCGGAGTCGTCTGACGACGGCGCTCTTTCGCGGCGGTTTCTGATAGATCGGCCCTTCGAACTCCGCGACGATCGCTTCGAAGTCCGACGGTGCGGCATCGTGGAGTTCGAGGACGGCGACGTATTCTTTGACGCTGTCGTCGAAAATTTGGGCCAGTCGCGTCGCGTCCCCGAGTAGCGTCGGCAGACAGCCAGTCACTTTGGGATCGAGCGTGCCGGCGTGGGCCGCCCTGTCGACGGTGCGGTCGTCGCCGTCCACGCTGGCGTCGTAGGCGTTCCCGACCAGGTCGCGCACCCAGCCGGCGACCTGGTGGGCGGACGGTCCCGGCGGTTTGTCGAGATTGACGACGCCGAACGCGAGGAGTTCGGCGACCGACCGATCTTCGGGCGGGCCACGCAGGGTCATGACTCAGAAGTCGTAGGTGACGCCTTCGACCGGCGTTTTGCCCTCGTCGTCGGCCGGATCGTACCGTTCGACGGCGCTCTCGACGAGGGCGAGCACGCCCTCGGGCCCCCAGCGGGCGGTGTTCAGCGTCAGGTCGTATATCGAAAGGTCACCGATGTCGATCCCGTAGTACTCTTCGTAGCGACGCGCCTCGCTCTCGGCGCGGGCGCGGGTCTCTTCGAGGGCTTGCTCGACGTCTTTGCCTTCGCGGTCGGCGATGCGTGCCGCCCGAACGTCGAGCGGGGCGTCGAGCCAGACGCGGAGGTCGGCGTAGTCGCCGGCCATCCAGCCGGCGAGGCGTGACTCGAGTACGAGGGCGTCCTCGTCGCGGGCGGTGGCGCGGAGCCGGCGGTCGAGGTCGCGGTCGATCTGGTCGTCGGTTTCGGCCCGGCGGTTCAATTCGAGTGGCGTCAGGCCCCGTTCGTCGGCCAGCGAACGAAAGATGTCGCCGCCGCTGACGTGCTCGTACCCGAGCGCGTCGGCCAGACTGGCGGCGAGGGTGCTCTTGCCGCTGCCGGCCGGTCCGGAGACGGTTATCAACATATTCGTGCTCGGGAGAGTCGAGTAAAGAACGTTTCCAATCGGTACGACCGGTTCCGTTCCGGTGATAGACACCAGCCGACGACTCGCAGTGGGTGACGGCCGACGACTCGCGACTGACGACCCCGAGGCGATTTACGACGGCGTCATGTCGATGTCGAGTGCCTTCTGGAGGAGTTGGGTCATCACCATCGAACAGATGAAGTACCAGACGATCCAGGCCTGAATCGGGCCGAGAACGCCGGTGTTCCAGTGGGTGATATCGCCGACCAGCGGCATGGTCATCACCGGCCCGCTGGTCGCGTCGCCGACGTGTACCTGGAGGATCTGCCAGTACATCCACAGGAAGATGGGAATGGTCAGGACCATAATCCAGCCCATCGGGCGGAACTGCTCTTTGAACATGCCGAGCTGATCGCCCATGGCGTCCATCTGTTCGTCCTGGATTCGGTCCAGCGCTTCGTCGTCGCCGCGTTCTTTGGCCTCTTTGCGGCGCTCTCGAATCTCTTCCATGCGATTCTGGTAGGCTCCGATCCTGTCGGCGTCCATCAGTTCCGACCGCAGCAGCGTCGAGTACGTACCGGTGATCGTCGCCAGGATGAGAATCACGAGATAGAACGGCAAGGCGTCGTTCAACGGGCCGAGGAAGACGTCGACGACGCCGCCGATGACGTTCCGGAGCGACGATATCGAGTAGGCGGGAAACATCGCCAGCGCGGCGGCGGCGGCGATCTTGTCCCAGAGGGTCCAGCTCGATTCGTCGTCGCCCTCGCTCGGTGTCGCTTCGGCCTCGCCCAGCGCCTCGCGGAGCCCCTCGGGATCGTCGATGACGAATCCGTTGCCGTGGCCGTCGACGAGCAGTTCCTTCTCGATGAGCCGCCCCCACTGGCCGCTGGTCAGGTCGTCGCTGACGTCGCTCCACTGGACGGACCCCTTCTGTTCGGCCGTGTCGAGGACGACCTGGAGCGCGTCGAGCATCTCCTGGCCTTCCTGGGCCAGTTCGTCTACTTTTCTGTCGGTGCGTACCATTTGTTGTCCCTACGACAGTGAAGCGTAATCAACCTTTTACTCACACGGCGTCCTCGATGGCGGCCTCGATGTCCGCCCAGACCTCGTCGGGCGTCTGCTCGCCGTCGATTTCGACGAAGGACGCGTCGCCCCGGTAGTGATCGACGACCGGCGCGGTGTTGTCCTCGAAGACGTCGAGTCGGTTGGTGACCGACTCCTCGTTGTCGTCCTCGCGCTGGATCAACTCGCCGCCGCACTCGTCGCAGACGCCCTCCCGTTCGGGCGGGTTGAACTCGACGTGGTAGTTCGCGCCACACGCCTCGCAGACACGCCGGCCAGTGAGACGGTCGATCAGTTCCTCGCGGCTCACTGTCAGCGAGAGGACGACGTCGAGGTCGGTCATGTCGGCTAGTTGTTCGGCCTGGTCGAGGTTGCGCGGGTACCCGTCGAGGACGAAACCGTCCGCCGAGAACAGCGCTCGCTCGACGATGGCGTTGACGACGGCGTCCGGCACGAGGTCGCCCGCCTCCATGTACTCGCGGGGCGTGTCGTACTCGGTATCCATGTCGCTGATGTCCATGTCCTTGTTGGCCCGGAGCGCGTCGCCGGTCGTGACGTGTTCGACGCCGAACGTCTCCGCGATGCGCGCACTCTGGGTCCCCTTGCCGGCCCCCGGCGGGCCGAGAATCAGGATGTGTGGTCCGCTCATATTCGCTCGATTCCGAGTCCCGGGTAAAAACGTTGTCCAAACGCGCACGAAACTGCGAACGGTCGTCGATCCACCGGCGCGACGAGGTACCGATGCGACGAGACGGACCACCGCCCCGACGCATTGAAACGTACGGCATCCGAAGCGTGCTGAAATGGCGACCGGCACTCGTGGACAGTCCACGCTCGTCGGCATCGTGCTGCTGGTCGCCGTGGTCGTCGTCGCCGTCGGCGTCGTGGGGGTATTCGTCTTCGACCGCCAGGCCAGAGGGATACGCAACGCCGATCCATCGGTCGCGTTCACCAGCGACGTCAACGCCTCGAACGTCAAACTCTCTCACGCCGGCGGCCCGTCCTTCCGGTTGCAGGACCTCGACCTCGTACTGAAGGGGGCGAGCGGAACGCTGCGGTACGACCTCGACGATCCCGCCGACCGCAACGACAGCAGCCTCGGCGGCGACGGCCGCTTCGACTCCGGCGACTGGGTGCTGGTCGACCACGACTTCGAAGACGAGGTGCAGGTGCGACTGATCGACACCTCGGCGGGCGGGCACGTCCTCTACGACGAGACGAAGGCGGTCGTCCGCGAGGGACCGAAGAAGGATCCGACCGTCGAGACGTTCCAGATTGCGGATCACAGCACCAACGAGGACGCCTCCTTCGACGTGACCTGGAAGGCCACCGACGTGCAGGGCGACATCACCGAGGTGACCGTCCGACTCGTCGACCAGAGCAGCGGCGTCGTCCAGGACAGCGCCACCACGACGTTCGGCGAGGTGGCGACGACGGGAACCCACACCGACACGCTCACGAACGCCAGCGGGAGCGGCGAGGTGTACGCGTTCGAGATCACCGTCACCGATGCGGCGGGCAACACCGAGACCGCGAAGAAAACCGACGCCGCCGACAGCGACGTGGGACTGCGGCCGTCGGTCATCGAGCGGTTCGACGTCGTCGACGTCACGACCAACGCCCCGGCCTACGACGTCACCTACAACGCCTCCGATCCCGACGGCGATCTCATCGAGGTGACTCTCGAACTCGTCGATGCGAGCACCGGCACCGTCGTCGACAACACGACCGACGGCTATCCCCAGGTGAAAGCGACCGGCGTCGAGACGGACAGCCTCAACTACACGAGCGGCAAGAACCAGAAGTTCCACGTCAACATCTCCGTCAGGGACACCGAGGGCAACGTCGTGCGGGAGTCGACGACCGACGTCGCCGACGGGTCCGGCGGGGGCGGGGGCGGCGGCAGCGACCCCACGATCGACACGTTCGACGTGATGGACACCTCGACGTGCGGCAATACGGCGTCCTACGACGTCGACTGGGCGGTCAGCGACGCCGACGGGAACCTCGATTCGGTGACCGTCGAGTTGATCCGGACGTCACACTCCAACGTCGAGGATTCGGCGAGTTACACCACCACCGACCCCGAATTATCGGGCAGTTCCGGAAGCGACACCGTGACGCTGTCGAAGAACGGTCGGTGTGGCGAGCAGATGACGGTCGAGATCACCGTCATCGACGACGCCGGCAACACCGTAACGAAGTCCTGGACCGATACTGCCGACGGGAGCGGAAACAATTAGGCCGGCACGTCGACGGCATTAGGCCGGCACGTCGACGAAGTAGGTGCCTTCCTTGCCGTTGTCGAAGACGAACCGCACGACGAAGAAGTCCTCTTTGGCCAGTTTCTCGCCGCCGGTGTTCTCGAAGGTGATCGTCGTCTCGGTGTCGTTGCCGGGGAAGTTGATCTCGGGATCGAGCGGTTCCGTTGGACCGAGAACTTTCATCGAGAGCACGGTGGTGCCGTGCTGGTCGATGAGGTCGATGGGACCGATGGTCCCGCCCTGGTCGTTCTGGTTGTTGTAGAAGGCCATTCGCGCTTCGGTGACGTTGGCGTCGGTGGTGCCGGTGTTGTTGAACGTCACTTCGACGACGTCGTTTGTGGGGCGGTTGAACGCGCGAATCTCGACGTCGTTCGGTCCCGCAGGATTAATGCTGACGCCCGCACCGGCGCGCTGGCCGCCGGCAGGCACCTGTCCGAGTCCGACCGGCGAACAGGAGACCGAAATCTGTCCGGTGGTGTTCAGTTCGAGGCGGCCGTTGTCGACGGTGATGTTCTCGGGAGGGATGTCGTCCTCTTCGAGCAGTTGTTCCCACTTGTCCTCGCTCAGTCCGGTCGGAAACGAGACGTTGGCGTTGTCGAGTTCCGCCGTCTTGACGTTGCCCGGAATCGGCTCGACGGACGTCGCGTCGACGCCGTTTTCGCTGTAGCTAGTGTTCAGCGGGACGACGTTGACGTTCGATCCTTGCACTAGTTGCTCGTCGGTTAGCAGAATCGTCTTGCCGTCGAATTTCAGGTACAGGACCGTGTTCTCGTAGACGATCTTCGGTGCGTTCCGGTACGCGTTGTATCCGTCCGTGTAGGTCAGGTTCCGGGTCTGGATGGTGCCCTTGCTCGGACACAGGTCGGGGACCGACCCGTCGGCTTCGACCTGGATGGGTGCCGTCTCGCCCGTGTGGAGCGTGCCGCCGGCCGGCGGCGGATTGATGGCGAACAAGCGGTTGGGATAGCGGGTCCCGAGTTTCACCTCGGAGAATTCCCTGTTGCCCGTCTGCTTGGCGTCGAGAATCTTGTTTCGAAGTTCCAGCATGTCGTTTTGAACCGCCTTGCTGTGCTTGAACTCGATCTCCTGGGTCTGCTGGGGGATGATGAACGCCTGATAGGTGGCGAAGGTGATGACGAGGACGGCAAACAGCAGTACGGCTCCGATCTGGACCGCCTGGCCTCGCTCGGACGACAAAAGGTCCATTACCGGATACTGGCGAGTGAGGGAGAAAAGTGTACTGGCACCCGGTCGGTGACGAAGAGAACGGGACGTCAGGAGGTCACGTGTACTGCGCGCAGACGCGCTCGATACCGGTCTCGAAGTCGACTTCGGGTTCCCAGCCGGTCGCCTCGTGGATCTTCGCGTAGTCGGCACAGGTGTCGTGGACGTAGACGGATTCGGGAATCGGGTTCTCGACGTATTCGGGGGCGACGTCGGCGTCGAGTTCGTCGTTGAGCATGTCGACGACGGTGTTGAACGAGTAGCTCTCGCCGGTGCCGACGTTGTAGACGCCGTCGAGTCGACGGTCGGCGGCGAGTTCGGTCGCGCGGACGACGTCCGAGACGTGGGTGAAATCGCGGGTCTGGGTGCCGTCGCCGTAGAGTTTCGGCGCGCGGCCGTGTGCGACGTCGTCGGCGAACTGCGCGATGACGTTGGCGTACTCGCCTTTGTGCTCCTCGGCCCCGCCGTAGCCCTGGTAGACGGAGAAATAGCGCAGTCCCGCCAGCGTCAGATCGTAGTGGTTGCCGAAGTACTCGGCGTAGCGCTCGCGGGCCATCTTCGAGGCCTCGTAGCCGGTGTTGACCGTCACCGGCATGTCTTCGGGCGACGGGTCGGTCTGGCTCCCGTAGATTGAGGAGGTGGTCGCGTAGACAACGGTGTCACAGCCGTCCTGTCGGGCCTGTTCGACGGTGTTGACGAACCCCTCGACGTTCACCCGAGCGCCCTCGGTCGGATTCTCCTCGTGCATCGCGTACGACGACAGCGCGGCGAGGTGGAACACGACGTCGACGTCGGTCGGCAGATCGTCGTCGAGGACGGACGTGTCGACGAACGTAACGTCGTCGTCGAGGTTGTCCGGCGTCCCCAGATAGCGGTCGTCGACGACCGTCACCTCGTTGTCGACCGCCAGGGAATTCGCGAGGTTCGAGCCGATGAACCCGGCACCGCCCGTGACCAGAACGCGTGCGTCCTGCATGTTCGAGCGACCACGTTCGCGGGGCAAAGAGGCATCGGTTTCGCCAGCGACGGGACAGAAAATGGAACGAGCGGCGAAATACGGCCCAATCTTCGGTCGTTTCTCGCACCGTCGGTTTTAAGAAAATCTATCCCGAACGACTCGTTATGTCATCAATCGAACTCACTCCCAGCCAGAAAACGATTCTGCAGGAACTCGTCAATCTCCACCGCGAGACCGAAAGCGCAGTAAAAGGCGAGGACATCGCCGAGAAAGTCGACCGGAACCCGGGGACGATTCGCAACCAGATGCAGAGCCTGAAAGCCCTCCAGCTCGTCGAGGGCGTCCCGGGACCGAAAGGCGGCTACAAGCCGACCGCGACGGCCTACGACGCGCTGCAGATTCAGGACATGGACCAGGCGGCGGACGTGCCACTGGCCCACGAGGGAAAGCCCGTCGAGCAAGCCAACGTCGAGGAGATCGATCTGACGAGCGTCCACCACCCCGAGGAGTGCCGCGCGCGGATCAAACTCCAGGGCTCCATCGCGGACTTCCACGAGGGCGACACCGTCACCGTCGGTCCGACGCCCCTCTCGAAACTCCGGATCATCGGCACCATCGAGGGCAAAGACGACACCGACAACAGCATCATTCTCACCATCGACGACATGAAGGCCCCGGCCGAAGAACCGGAACACTGACCGCTGCCCCAACACGTCTCGCTCGTCACCGGTGGTACCCGCGGCGAACGTGTAACCGACGTATCACCAGCGTTCGCGGCGATTCAAAGGGTTTGTAACTGGCGACACCGCAGGGTGCGGTATGACGAGTCAAGTCGTGGTACTCGGATCGGGATACGCCGGTGCTGGGGCCGTCTCGCGTCTCGAATCCGAGCTTCGTGAGGACGCCCATCTCACATGGATCTCCGACGTCGACTACCATCTCGTCCTCCACGAATCCCACCGCTGCATCCGCGACCCCAGCGTCCGCGAGAAGATCACGATTCCGGTCGAAACGATCGCGTCCCGGTCGACGGAGTTCGTCGAGGGAAGCGTCGTCGACATCGACACCGACGAACGCGCCGTCGAACTGGCCGACGATCGAACCGTCGACTACGACTACCTGCTGGTCGCGCTCGGCTCTCGGACGGCGTTTTTCGGCATCGACGGGCTTCGAACGCACGCACACACGCTGAAGAGTCTCGACGACGCGCTGGCGATCCACGACGCGATCCGGTCGGCCGCGCGAGACGCAAGCCGGACGGACCCCGCGAGGGTGCTCGTTGGCGGGGCCGGGCTGTCGGGTATCCAGGTCGCCGGCGAGGTCGCCGCGTTCCGCGACGAACGCGGTGCGCCGCTGGAAATCCGCCTGGTCGAGGGCCTCGAAGAGGTCCTTCCCAACGGCGATCCGGAACTACAGCGTGCCCTCCGAAGCCGTCTCGAGAACAAAGACGTCGACGTCCTGACCGGCGAGTTCGTCAGCGAAGTCGACGACACCACGGTCTACCTCGGCGAGGACGACGAACTCGACTACGACGTGCTAGTCTGGACCGGCGGCATCACGGGCAGAGACGCCGTCGCGAACAGCGGCCTCGACCAGAACGAGCGCAACCACCGCATCGACGCCGGTCGGACGTTCCGGACCAGCGACGACCGCGTGTTCGCCATCGGCGACTGCGCGCTCGTCGAGCAAAACGACGAGGTGGCACCGCCGACCGCACAGGCCGCCTGGCAGGCCGCCGACGTCGCCGGGGCCAACGTCGCGCGTGCGGTGCGCGGCGAATCCCTGAAGGAGTGGCACTACCACGACAAGGGGACCGTCGTCTCCGTCGGCGACGAGGCGGTCGCACACGGCGTCGACGTCCTGCCCGTGTCGACGTTCGGCGGCTTCGCGGCCGAGACGCTCAAGAAACTCATCGCCGCCCGCTGGATCGCCGACGTCGGCTCGGTCGGCAAGGCGATCAGCGCCTGGCCGGCTCTCTGATACGGGTCAGATCCCGCCGCACGCGAACCGCAACGCCGCCCGATATTTATGTGGTGGCGAGTGGTACGTTCAACAGTACCATGCCAGTCGATCGATTACGGAACGTTCCCGGATTCGACATCGACGAAGTGGCCGACAAGGCCGGCGACGACCCGGCAGTACTGCGCCTGGAGAACCTCGATACGAACCTCATGTCCGAGCACCTGCCCCAGGAGGTGATCGACGCCACGCGGGAGGCCGTCGGCACGTTCGACGCCAACAGTTACCTCCCGTTCATCGGGAAGGAGCGACTGCGGGCGGCCGTCGCCGACCAGACCAACGAACGCTCGGGACACGACTACGGTCCGGAGAACGTCGTCATCACCTGTAGCACGGGCGAGAGTGTGCTCGATTCGCTACTGGCGCTGACCGACCCCGGCGACGAGGTGGTCCTGACCGACCCGATCTACGCGGGCATGATCAACCGGACGCGACTCGCGGGCGGGGAACCGACGTTCGTCCCCTACTACCCCGAAGACGACGAGTGGCGACTCGACGTCGACGCCCTAGCCGAGACGGTGACCGACGACACGCAGGTGCTGTTGCTCATCAACCCCTCGATGCCGTCGGGCGCGGTCCTGACCCGCGAGGAGTGGGAGACGGTCGCCGAACTCTGTCGGGAACACGACGTGTGGCTGCTGTACAACGCTATCTGGGAGTCGATCGTCTTCGACGACCGGCCGCTCGTTCACCCGGTGTCGTTGCCAGGAATGGCGGAACGGACCGTCGTCGCCGGATCGGTGACCAAATCCTACGGGATGATCGGCTGGCGCGTCGGCTGGATCGTCGGTCCCGAGACGTTCATGAACGACGTCGCCCGAACGCACATCTACAACACCACGACTCCCGGCGGCATCGGGCAGGCCGGCGCTCGCGCCGCGCTCGAATCCGACTTCGAACCCAGCGAGTACGTCCCCGAACTCCAGCACCGCCGCGACGTCGTGACCGAGCAGTTGCGCGACGTCGGCGTCACCACCGTCCCCTCGAAGGGCGGCTGGATGCAACTTATGAACGTCGAGGAACTGGGCTACGACTCCAACACTGCCTCCGAGTTGCTGTTGGCGGAGAGCAAGGTCGCCGCGACGCCCATGCGACACTGGGGCGACCGGAACAGCGACCAGTTCGTCCGCATCGTCTTCAGCAACGAACCCGTCGAGCGCCTCGAAGAACTCGGCGAGCGGGTCGAGCAAGCGCTGCTGTAGCCGGGTTCGGGCGGGACGTGCCTCGCGGCTCTCTCGAAGCGCACGCGGAGTCCGGACTCGCGGCCGACGAGCGGGGGCGTTAAGCCGTTGGATTCCTAACTGGTGGTCATGACCGGACGATTGGAGACGATGGAGCCGAACCCGGTGTGGGACGGGGCCGCCTACGAGGACACCGTCGCGACGCTGTCGGCGTTCGACGACTGCACGTTCAAGGTCTGGGGCGGCGACTGGTGCAAGGACTGCCGCGCCCAACTGCCCGACTTCGGGGCCGCGCTGGCGGCCGCCGGTGTCCCCGACGAGCAGATCGAACACTACCCCGTCGAGAAGGACGACGACGGCAGCAAGGTCGGCCCGAAGGTCGAGGCGTACGACGTCGAACTGATCCCGACCGTCGTGGTCGAACGCGACGGCGACGAACTCGCGCGGTTCGTCGAGGAAGCGGACGTGCCCATCGCGGCGTTTCTCGCGCGCCAACTGGACGATATCGAGGTCGAGGCTTAGGCGTTCTCGTCGGCCCACGCCAGCGCCGCGTCGAGGTCGTGCTGTGGCGGCGAACAGGTGAACGCCTCACAGGCGTAGACCGTCGGGTGGCCGTCGCGTGCTTCCCGGCCGTCCCAGATGGGCGGGGCCGCGTCGAGTCCGAGGGCGTCGAGCCACGCGTCCAGTCCGGCCTCGGTCGGCGGGCGAACGGAGAGGATCGTGCCGGGGAGGTACGTCTCCGCCAGCGTCGCCCGCCAGTCGTCGGGCAGGTCGTCGGCCGCGACGGTGAGTTCGAGCGCGCCCCGGGCGTAGTCGTCGGCGGCGAGCACCAGCGACGCGTGCTGGAGCGGGTTCGCGTCGAGGTTCGGGCGGTGGGTTTCAAGCACCGTCTCCGCGACGTCGCCGAAGCGGTCGTGAGGGGCGAAGTGATCGAGGTCCAGCAGGAGTGCAACGGCCACGCCGGTGCTAGAGGGCGTCGACTGGTCGTTCAGTTCCTGCGGGCGGGCGACCAGCGATTCGCCGCGGTCGGACGTGTAGTACAGGGTCCCCACGTCGGCGTCGTAGAACTCGGATTCGATCGTGCGCGCCAGTTCGAGCGCGAACGCGAGGTGTTCGACGTCGCCGGTGGCCTGATAGCAGTCGAACGCGCCGCGGCCGAGGAACGCGTAGTCTTCGAGGTAGCCGTCGCCTTTCACGTCGCCGTCCTTGTACCGGCGAGCGAGACGGCGCTCGTCGGCGTCCCACAGGTGCTCGCGGACGAACGTCAGCGCGTCCGTGGCGACGTCTGCGTAGGCGTCGGTCGCCCCGTGTCCGGACGCCCTATCGGTCGCCTTGTCGCGGTGAGAGCCGCCCAGCACCCGCTCGCCGGCGGCGAACGCCGAGATCATCAGGCCGTTCCAGCCCGCCAGCACCTTCTCGTCGCGCGCCGGGCGGACGCGATCGCTCCGGGCCGCGAAGACGGCCGTGCGGGCGTCGTCGAGGCGTTCCCGGACCTCGGTCTCGTCGAGGTCGTAGTCGGCGGCCAGGTCGTCGACGGCGGCCGACAGCGTGAGGACGGTCTTTCCCTCGAAGTTGCCCGCGTCGGTGACGCCGTAGCGGTCCCGAAAGAGGGCCGCAGTCGTCTCGTCGTCGACGGCCGCCCGGACGTCGTCGGGCGTCCAGACGTAGAACTTCCCCTCTTCGCCCTCGCTGCGGGCGTCGAGCGTGCTGTAGAAGCCGCCGTCGGGATGGGAAAGTTCGCGCTCGACGAACGCCAGCGTCTCCGCGGCGACGTCGGCGTAGCGGTCGCGCCCGACGAACTGGAAGCCGGCGAGGTACGCCCGCGCGAGTTCGGCGTTGTCGTAGAGCATCTTCTCGAAGTGGGGAACGACCCACCGGCGGTCGGTGGCGTAGCGGTGGAAGCCACCGCCGACGTGGTCGTACATCCCGCCGTCGGCCATCGCGTCTAACGTCTCGGTGACGATCTCGCCGTAGACGTCCCGGTCCGTACGGTCGGCGGCGCGCATGAGGAGGTGGAGCCGTCCGGGGAGGGGGAACTTCGGGCCGCCGGAGCCCCAGCCGCCGAACTCGCGGTCCGCGCCGCGGACGGCGGCCTGGGCGGCGCTCTCTAGCACCGTTTCGTCGGGCGCGTCACCGGGTGCGTCCGGCGTCGCTTCGAGTTCGCCCGCGATGGCCGCCGCCCACTGGTCGGCCCGCTGTTCGACCTTCTCGCGTTCCTCCTCCCAGGACCGGACGACGTTCTCTAGCACGTCACGGAACCCGGGCGTGCCGCGGGTCGCCTCCGGCGGGAAGTAGGTGCCGACGTAGAACGGTTTGCCCTCGGGCGTGAGCCAGACCGACAGCGGCCACCCGCCACGACCGGTCACCTGCTGGCAGATGGTCATGTAGACGCTGTCGACGTCCGGTCGCTCCTCGCGGTCGACCTTGACGGGCACGAAGTGCTCGTTGAGGTACGCCGCCACGTCCTCGTCGGCGAAGCTCTCCTCGGCCATGACGTGACACCAGTGACACGCCGAGTAGCCGACAGACAGGAAGATGGGGACGTCGCGCTCGCGTGCGGCCTCGCGTGCCATCTCGTCCCACGGTTGCCAGTGAACCGGGTTGTCGGCGTGTTGCTGGAGGTACGGACTCGCCTCCTCGTCGAGTCGGTTGCGGCTCGTCGGGTCAGTCATGTCCGGAGAGAGCGGTCCCAGACGGGTAAAGGGGTTGTTCGGAACCGCTATCGCAGTGGCCGTGATCGACCGAGCGGAACCTTTACCAGTTCATGCGGTCCCGTAAGGAGTATGACGGAGACAGTGCTGCTGGTCGGCGGTGGGGGCCGCGAACACGCGATCGCGCGCGCACTCGCGGACTCGGCCGCCGAACTGTACGCCTGTGCGGGCAACCGAAACCCGGGTATCGCCGGTCTCGCCGACGGATTCGAGACGCTCGACACGTCGAACCCCCCCGCCGTGACCGCGTACGCCGACGAAGTCGGTGCGACGCTGGCTGTCATCGGCCCGGAGGGTCCGCTTGCGGCCGGCGTCGCCGACGCCTTAGACGACCACGGCGTCTACGCGTTCGGGCCGCGCGAGGCCGAGGCCCGCATCGAGACGGACAAGGGCTTCCAGCGTCGGTTCATGCGACGCCACGACGTTCCGGGCTGTCCGGACTTCGAGACCTTCGAGGACGTCGAGGCCGCCTGCGCGTACATCGACGACGCCGACGGCGACCTGGCGGTCAAGCCGGCCGGCCTCACCGGCGGCAAGGGCGTGCGGGTCATCGGCGACCAGGTCACCGCCGAGGAGGCCAAAGCCTACATCCGGGAGTCGGGCTACGAGCGCATCGTCCTCGAAGAGCGACTGGTCGGCGAGGAGTTCACCGTCCAGGCGCTGGTCGCCAACGGCCACCTCCGGGTCACCCCGGCCGTCCAGGACCACAAGCGCGCCTACGAGGGCGACGAGGGGCCCAACACCGGCGGGATGGGATCCTACAGCGACGCCGGCCTGGAGTTGCCGTTCATGTCCCACGAGGACTACGCGGAAGCCGTCGACATCCTGAAAGCGACCGTCGACGCGCTGGACGACTACAAGGGGGTGCTGTACGGCCAGTTCATGCTCACCGCCGACGGCGTGAAGGTCGTCGAGTTCAACGCCCGCTTTGGCGACCCCGAGGCGATGAACACCCTACCCGTCCTGAACACGGAGTTTCTGGACGTGCTCGTCGCCGCCCGCGACGGCGACGACCTCCCGAAACTGTCCTTCCGCCCGAAGGCGACGGTCTGCAAGTACGCCGTTCCCGAGGGCTATCCGGAAACCCCGACCGCAGGGACGAAACTCGAAATAACCGAGGACAACGCCGGCGACGCACTGCTGTTCTACGCCAGCGTCGACGAGCGCGCAGACGGCATCTACACCACCACCTCGCGCGCGTTCGCGGTCGTCGGCGTCGCCGACACCATCGCCGAGGCCGAAACGATCGCCGAGGAGGCACTGGCGGTCGCCGGCGAGGACGGACTCGACGTCCGCCACGACATCGGGAAGTCCCACCTCGTCCAGCAGCGCGTCGATCACATGAACGAACTCCGAGGCGAGTGATTCCGCGTAACGCGGAGGAGGAGGTCAATCCGAGAGCAGATCGGGGCCCGTTCGTGTCGGATCGGGTCGTTGAAACGTCCGCAGCGTGGACGGTTCACCGATGACCGACGACGGGAGCAACGACGGTCCGAGCGACGGGACGGACGACCACGAAGGGGCCGGCGACCCGGCCGACGGCGACGGAGTCGACGATTCGGGACCGCCGCGCGAGGAGTTCCGCCACGACCCCATCGCCCACGCCGAGGCGCGGGCCGGCATGACGGTAGCGGACCTCGCCGAGTCCTACGGCGACGCGGGGATCGGCGCGGCGACCCTGCACGAGGCGGTCGACGTGTACGCGGAGATGCTCGGCCGCGAGGACGTGACCAATTTCTTCGGACTCGCGGGCGCGATGGTGCCGGCGGGGATGCGCCGAATCGTCGCCGAGTTGATTCGCGACGGCCACGTCGACGCGCTGGTTACGACCGGTGCGAACCTGACCCACGACACCATCGAGGCCATCGGCGGCAAGCACCACCACGGCCGCGCCGGCCCGAACGACGCGCGACCCGCCAAGACGACGTCGGGACCGAACGACGAGGACGAACCGCGAGCGTCGTCCGCCGGTGAGTCATCCGCCGGTGAGTCGTCCGCCGGTGAGTCGTCCGCCGGTGAGTCGCACCCCCTCCGGGAGCACGACGAGCGGCTGCGAGACGAGGGCGTCGACCGTATCTACAACGTCTACCTCCCACAGGAGTACTTCACTACCTTCGAGCGACACCTCCGCGAGCGCGTCTTCCCCGACCTCGCCGCGGACGGGGCAGTGAGTATCCAGCGGCTGACCGAGCGGCTGGGACGGGCCAACGCCGCGGTCAACGACGAGGACGACGTCGCGGAGGATCCGGGTATCCTCGTGGCCGCCGCCGAGAACGACGTGCCCGTCTACTGTCCGTCCGTGCAGGACTCGGTGCTGGGACTGCAGGCGTGGATGTACTCCCAGACCAGCGACTTCACGCTAGACGCGCTGGCTGACATGACCACCATCACCGACCAGGCCCACGACGCCGACCGGGCTGGTGCGATGCTCGTCGGCGGTGGCGTCCCGAAGAACTACGTCTTGCAGACGATGCTCGTCTCGCCGGACGCCTACGACTACGCCGTCCAGTTGACGATGGACCCGCCACAGACCGGC
>JBDGSB010000078.1:0-15519 GCA_042217765.1 Haloarculaceae archaeon
CGCCAGCGACGACTGATCGATCGGTCTCGCTTCGCGTCCGCTGTCGTATCGCTTTTCGAACGTCCTTCTGTCGAACTCTCCACGTCGGTAGCGGCGACGCCACGTTCGCAACTCGACGTTCGTGAACGGCCAGGGGGGTTTTACCGTTCGTGTGTCTATGTTCTGGACGGGATGAATAGTGACGACGATGCGATCCGCGTTTTGCACGTCGACGACGATGCGATCCGCGTTTTGCACGTCGACGACGATCCGGGTTTCGCGGAATTGACGGTCGACGCACTCGAAAACGAGGACGACGGGTTCGAGGTCGAGACGGTCCGGCACGCGAGCGACGGGCTGGCTCGACTCGAGGAGACCACCTACGATTGCATCGTCAGCGACTATCAGATGCCAGGTCGGAACGGCATCGAATTTCTCGACGCCGTCCGCGAGGAGTACCCCGACGTTCCGTTCGTTCTGTTCACCGGAAAGGGGTCAGAAGAGGTCGCAAGCGAGGCTATCTCCGCCGGAGCGACCGATTACCTCCAGAAACGGGGCGGGACCGAACAGTACGAACTGCTGGCCAATCGCGTTCGAAACGCCGTCGAGCAGTACCGCGCCACCCGGCGCGCGGCCGAACTCGACCGTATCCGCACGCTCGGCAGCGACATCAATCAGGCACTCGTGCGCGCGACGTCGCGCGAGGAGATCGAACGCCGCATCTGCGAGATCGTCAGCGACTCCGATCCCTACATGTTCGCCTGGATCGGAGAGGTAGACGCCGACACGAACCGGATCGTGCCTCGCTTCTCTGCCGGCGTCGAAGACGACTACCTCGAGGAGATCACGGTCACGGCCGACGAGACTGCGACCGGACGGGGGCCGGCGGGCACGGCGCTCCGGGAACGCCGCGTCGCAGTCTCGCAGAACGTGTACGAGGACCCCGACTTCCAGCGGTGGCGAGAAGCGGCACTCGAACGCGGCTACCGTGCCGTCGCGGCCGTTCCGCTATCGTACCGCGAGACGCTGTACGGCGTCCTCGTCGTCTACGCCGACCGGGCGAACGCCTTCGACGAGGACGAACGACGATTGCTCGCGGAACTCGGCGGCGACATCGGCCACGCGTTCCACTCGTTGGACATCCGGGCGAAACTCCGGGAAGAACGGGAGTTCGTCGACCAGGCGCTGGACGCGCTCGAGGACGTCTTCTACGTCGCCGACCCGGACGGGAACCTGCGCCAGTGGAACGACCGACTGTCGGAGGTCACCGGATACGACGACGACGAAATCACCGCCATGCAGGTACGTGACATCTTCCCCGCGGACGAACGCGACCGTATCGACGACGCCGTCGAGGCGGGATTTACTGCCGAGAACGTCGTCGAGGCCGACCTCGTGACCGCGGACGGCGAGCGAGTGCCCTACGAGTTCATCGGATCGCGACTCACCGATTCGGAGGGGTCCCTGTCCGGATTCATCGGTATCGGACGGGACGTGAGCGATCGCAGAGAACGTCAAGCGCAGTTGCGAGCGCGCGCGACCGCGATGGAGGCGTCCATCGACGGCATGGCGATTCTCGACGCCGAGGAGGAGTACGTCTTCGTGAACCAGGCCCACGCGGACGTCTACGGGTACGACGATCCGGACGCGTTCGTCGGGGAGACCTGGCGGATGTGCTACGGTGAGGACGAGCGCGCTCGCATCGAACGGGCGGTCAAGCCGGCGGTGTTCGAAACCGGGAGCTGGCGGGGCCAGGCGGTCGGCACGCGGCGCGATGGCACCACCTTCCCGCAGGACCTCTCGCTGACCCGACTGGACGGCGGCGGCATGATCTGCGTCGTCAGGGACGTCACGGACCGGAAACGTCGGGAGGACGCGTTGCGAGAACTCCACGAGACGACGCGGGACTTCATGGAGGCGACCGACGAGCAGGCGGTCGCGGACCGCGCCGTCGAGACGGCCAGGGAGGTCCTGGACCGATCGATGCACTGCCTCTGGCTCTACGACGCGGACGACGACGTGCTCCGACCGGCCGCGGTCACCGACGCGGCCGAGGACGTCGTCGAGGAGGTGCCGACCTATTCCGGCGGCGAGAGCCTGTCGTGGCGGGCCTTCCGGACGGGATCGGTCGGCGTCTACGACGACGTTCACGAGGCACCGGAACGGCTGAATCCGGAGACGCCGATTCGTAGCGAGATCATCGTTCCCCTGGGCGAACACGGGGTGTTGAACGTCGGCGCGACCGAACCAGACGCCTTCACCGACGTCGACGTCTCACTGGCCAGGCTCCTCGGAAATACGATAGAGGTGGCGCTGGACAGTGCCGACCGCGAACGGCGACTGCGGACCCATCGCGAGCGCCTCCAGCGCAAGAACGAGCGCCTCGATCAGTTCACAAGCGTCGTCAGCCACGACCTCCGGACGCCGCTGCAGGTCGCACACAGCCGGCTCGAACTGGCACGTAGCGAACGCGACGGCGACGACGAACACCTCGACGCCGTGGCCGACGCACTGGATCGGATGGAGGGACTGCTCGACAGCCTCCTGTCGCTCGCGCGCGAGGGCCCGGACGTCGAGCACGCCGAACCGGTCGCGCTCGCGGAGGTCGCCCGGGAGTGCTGGCGAAACGTGGAGACGGGCGAGGCGACGCTCGTGGTCGAGACGGACCGGACGATCCGGGCCGAACCGAGCCGTCTCCGGCAGGTACTAGAGAACCTCGTCGACAACTCCGTCGAACACGGTTCGACGAACAATCGGACGGAGTCCGATGGCGCCGCCGCCCGGACGGACGTGACCATCACGGTCGGCGACCGCGAGGACGGGTTCTACGTCGCCGACGACGGCCCCGGGATTCCGGAAGACGAACGCGAGCAGGTCTTCGAGTCCGGCTACTCGACCGCCGAGACTGGCCACGGACTCGGACTGAACATCGTCGCGCAGGTCGCCGACGCGCACGGCTGGGACGTCACCGTCACCGACAGCGAGGACGGCGGGGCACGGTTCGACGTCACCGGCGTCGACGTCGTCGCGAATCGCTCTCAGTAGTACTTCCACTCGTCGTCCTTGCCACCCCGGGTGACGCCCTCGTCGCCGGTGTCGACGTCGTCTCTGTCCTCGGGCCACTCGACGCCGTTTCCCACTAGATGCTTGTAGGCGTAGGCCCCGAGGCCGACGAACGTCAGCAGTAACACGAGCGTGCCCGCGAGGACCGCCACCTGTGCCACCGACGCCAGGAGCCCCCCCTCGACGAACAACGGGCTGGTCGCCATACGCGTTCTACGTACTTCAGATGCATGAGTGTTGTCCACACGCCGGTTCTCACGGGGTCGGTTACCCCGTGTCGTTTCGACGAGGGGTCGTTATCCGCTCGCCGTGTCGGCGTCGTGGGACCCGTGGAACCACTTTTTGGTCGACGCACCCACGCCGATGGCGACCAGGAGCATCCAGACCAAGGTAGCGACGACGAACGAGGGAATCGCGAGCGCCAGCCCTCCGAGCACGGCCCCGAGCACCACGCCGTATCGAAGGTCGCGCTCGCCCCGGAACTCGGTGATGCGAGCGCCGACGACGGCGAAGCCGGCCCCCGAAAGGATCAGCAACAGCACGCCGACGATCACCATGAGGATGCCGGTGGCGTGTGACCCGCCGCCGATCCGGACGACCTGGCTCAGTCCGTAGCCGCCGAAAAAGAGGATCGCGCCCTGGGCGAGAAGCCCGTAGACGACCGTGCTGTAGTGTCCTTCGGCCATGGAGGTGGTCATCCGGTCGAGGAAGCTTCCGTACTGGACGAGCAGGACGCTGCCGACGGCGAGGACGAGCACGAACGCACCGAGCGCCCGAACGTATATCGGCTGTCCCGTAATCGTGGATACCCCGACCGTCTGTGCCGCTCCCGAACCGGTGAACGCCACCAGCGACGCGATCGTCGCGAGAACCCCCGTCGAAACCTCGTGTCCCATATCCGCCCGTTGCGGTCCGACGGTGAAAAACTGTCGGAAGCGCCTGCGGACGGCGTTCGGACCGTCGCGTCCGGAGCGGTCGTGTTCACTGTGCGCACTCGCCGTGTGCCTTATACCCATAGCAGCCCAACCACGTAGCAGCATGTCCAAAGAGCGCGAGTCTACCGACGAGACCGGTCGGCTTCTCGAATCGCTCGGCGACGACGCCCGTCGAGTGGTCGACGGACTCGAACGCGACCTTCGTCTCCTGGGCGGCAAGTGTGAGACGGTCGCCCACAGGATCGTGGACCCGCTCAGGAAGGACGACGAACTCGAACACTTCACGCTCGCGATTCCGGACGCCCAGACCACCACTATCGAGGGCGACGTCGGCTGGGCCAGCCGGCCGCCGGCGGTAGTGGCCTGTCCCAACTGCGACGGCGAGGTGCTCCACGCCCACTGGCGCGACGACGTCGACTGCCCGCGGTGTCTGTTCGAACTCCCCTACGATCAGTTTCCGAAACTCGACGTGCTGTACCTGTCCTGTCCGATCTGTCACACGGAGATGAACCACGGCTACCGGCACCCGAACGCCATCGACGTTCCCGAGTGGGCGACCTGCCCGCAATGTCAGTATCACTGGGAGTTCGACCACGACCTCCAGCTCGTCTAGGCGCGCGCTCGCCGTCGCCGAATCCCCCACCGATCACCGGGTCGGCGATGCGATACTCACGTCCTCGTTTCGCGGGCGTAGATGAGGAGGCTGACGCTGAAAAACGCGATGCCGGCCAGTTTGATGTTGCCCGCCTGCAGCGCTAGCAGCGCGACGCCGAGCAACGCGACCGCTGCCACGGCCAGCACCGTCCTGAGATTGAGTCCCACCATGTAACTCGATTACCGCCCGGAGAGAGGGTCCTCCCGAAATTATATCTTTCCCAATCGACACGTGGGGGCGGCGACGCTCGTCGGTCAGGTCGTCGCGCTCGGACGCTCGTCGGTCAGGTCGTCGCGCTCGGACGCTGGCGGCCACAAGGATTTTTCTGGCGAGGGATCACGGACCACTATGGCCATTCTGGACGACGTTCCCCTCGCCTCGGGAGCCGTCGGCGGTGCCGTCGCGTACCTGCTGGGCTACCTGGCGACCTACGCGCTGACGATTCGGGCGATCGAACGGTCGCTGCTCGGACGACTCGCCGACGCCGTCAGTGGCGACCCCGCCGGCTGGAAAATCGTCGGCTGGGTGTTCTACAACGCCCACGGCGTCGGGACGCGTCTGACCCTTGACGTACCCTTGCTGGGAACGCAGCACTCGCTGGCGAACTTCGTCGCCGACGGGACGTTCTCGCCGGTCCTGTACCTCGTCCCGGTCGTCGCGCTTGGGGCCGCTGGCGGGGCGGTCGCCTACCGCGAGCGCGTCGAGACGGGCCGCGAAACGGTACTCTCCGGCGCGAGCGTCCTGTTCGGGTACCTCCCGTTGTCGGTCGTCGGTGCCGTCGCGTTCGCCATCGTCGCGGACGGTGCGACGGGGCGGCCGGCGCTCGCACCGGCCGTCGGCCTCGCCGGCGTCGTCTATCCCCTCGTGATCGGCGTGGTCGGAGCGGTGCTGGGACGTCTCGTGGCCGATTCGACGACCGTCGAATGAGATGTTCGACAGGCTTTAGTCGCGGCCGAACGCAGTTCGGCGACGATGAGCGATCCACGGCGGGAACTCGGCGAGAAAATCGCCGGCGAGGTAACGCTGAGCGACGACCCCGGCGGAACGATACGCAAGTGGCGCACCGACTTCGAGGTGACCCAGACCCAGTTGGCCGCCAATCTGGACGTCTCGCCGTCGGTCGTCTCCGACTACGAGAGCGGCCGCCGTGACAGCCCCGGCATCGGCGTCGTCCGGCGCATCGTCGAGGCGTTGCTCGACGTCGACGAACGCAGGGGCGGCAGCCACGTCCGCCAGTACGCCCGCGTGCTGTCGGCCGGCTTCGACAGCGACATCGTCCACGACCTCAAAGAGTACCCCGCGACGATCTCGGTCGACCACTACTACCGGACCATCGGCGCGACCAAACTCGCCGACGGCACCCACGACACCGTCGCCGGACACACGGTCATCGACTCCATCGAGGCCATCACGAGACTGTCCAGCGAGGAGTTCTACCGGCTGTACGGCCAGTCGACCAACCGCGCGCTCGTGTTCACCAACGTCACCCGCGGCGAGTCGCCCATCGTTGCTCTCCGCGTGGTGAACCCGACGCCCAACGCCGTCGTCCTCCACGGTCTCGACGACGAGAGCGTCTGGGAACGGGCGGCCGACCTCGCCCGCATCGACGGCTTCTCGCTGGCGGTGACCAACGTGGACCTGTCGACGCTGCTCGACCGCCTCGAAGAGTTGCCGTAGCGCCGTGACGGCTTGCACACGAGAGAGACGAACGGCCAGAAAGCCCCCGCTCGCTCGCGGTCGCTGTGTGAGATATCCTCGTTCGCTCGGCTCACTCGGATAGTGGCTCACACAGACGACTGCACTGAACGCGAGCGAGCGGCCCCTTTCGATCCCACCCGCGTCGGCTGGCCGATCACGATATGTGGGCGGGGCGTTCTGGCTGGCCGACGTCCTCGATGCACTGTCTCCAACCGGTGTGCATACCACCTGTGCGCACCGCTCGCGCAAAAACGTGGGCGAAAAAACCGTCACGCTCGCTCACGTCGTTCGCTCGCGTGACGTGAACCGCGACCTGCGGCCGCGGATGCCATGCTACGCGAGTTCGAGTCCGCGAACCGAGACCGTACCGTCGCCGTCTTTCTCTCGTACCCGGCCGATGACACGGCCGTCTTCGGTCGCCTCGACGACCGCTTCGGCGTCGGTCGCCGACAGTGCCGCCACGAACCCGGTGCCCATGTTGAACGTACGGTGCATCTCCTCGTCGCTGACCGACCCTTCCTGCTGGACGAACGAAAAGATCGGCTGGGCGTCGAAGGGGTCCTCGACCACGTAACGGTACTCGCCCATCCGGGTGAGGTTCGTCCAGCCGCCGCCGGTGACGTGGGCGGCGGCGTCGGCGTCGTGCTCGCGAAGGGGTGCCAGCACGTCGGTGTAGATGCGCGTCGGCGTCAGCAACTCCTCGGCGATGGACTTCTCGGGGTTCGGGGGGAAGGCGTCGCTGTAGTCGTGCTCGCGAGTGACGGCCTCGCGGGCCAGCGTGAGGCCGTTCGAGTGGATACCGGAGGACGGCCAGCCGACGAGTACGCCGCCGGGTTCGGCCTCGCCGGGGAAGACGGCGTCTTTGGGAGCGAGGCCCGCGCAGGTGCCCGCGATGTCGAGTCCGGTGACGACGTCCGGCATCACCGCCGTCTCGCCGCCGACGAGCGTGACGCCCGCGCGTTTTGCTCCTTCGCGCAGGCCGGCACCGATCTGCTCGCTGGTCGCCTCGTCGGGTTCGTCGACGGCGAGGTAGTCGACGAACGCCACGGGTTCGACGCCCGCGGCGACGAGGTCGTTTGCGTTCATCGCCATGCAGTCGATGCCCACGGTCGAGTAGTCGTCGATGGCCGCCGCGACCAGCAGTTTGGTGCCGACGCCGTCGGTCGCCAGCGCGAGGTACTGCTCGCCGATGTCGACCAGCCCGGCGTAGTCGCCCTCGAACTCGCCCGCGGCACCGATCAGTGCGGCAGTCGCGGCCTCGCTGTCCTCGATGTCGACGCCGGTTTCGGCGTAGGTGAGCCCCTCCGCTGTGTCGTCGTCGGTCATACCCCAATACGGGCGTGGCGCGGGCAAAAGGCCACCGTTTGCCGCCACGATGGCGACCTGCCGGCACAGCGGACGAGCCGCCGGACGGGGGACGAGCCGCCGGACGGGGGACGAGCCGCCGGACGGGGGACGAGCCGCCGAATGCGTTCCGAACGCCCCCGTTCAGAACAACTCCCGGAGCGTCACCGTCTCGGGCTGGAACAGCGCCGACAGCGCCGCCCGAGTCTCCGCGCCGTCGACGGCGAGTCCTGCCAGTCGCTCGGCGTCGTCGACCCCGAAGTAACCGACGATCAGTTGCGAGAGCGTACTGACGTCGACGGTCGCGTCGGGTTCGCCCGTCGCGGACGTGCGACACGAGAGGTGTCCGGCCTTCGTCCGGATGCGGAAGGTAGCGTCGTTCCACTCCGCAAGCGGATCGGACACCGCCAGCCGAAGGTCGAACTCCCGGTCGGGAACCGGCATCGCGTCCAGCGCGTCGACCACGTCGACGATTCGTACCTGCGGTCCCATGCCGACGGTGCAGTCGACGGTCTCGGCGTCGGTCGCCCGGTCTAGCAGGTCCGTGTCGCTCCGGTAGAGCCGGACCGTCGACACCTGCGAGTCGTGGTTGTGGAGGAACCACAGCAGCGCCGTGGTCGCGACGGGGTCGCGGACGCTCACTTCCCAGACGTTCAGTCGCCGCTCGTCGGCGGTCTCCGTGACGGTGTAGACGACGTATCCCTCGACGGTGCCGTCGCGTTCGTAGGCGTAGGCGTACGGTTTGTGACCCCAGTCGGTGAACCGGTGTCGCCACCAGTCGTCGGTCCGGCGCGTCGACAGCGTCGCGCCCTCGCCGGCGGCCAGGTGGACGTCTTGCAGGCCGTCCCAGTCGTCGGGCCCGACCCGGCGGAAGGACCCGTCGTCGGGTTCGGACGCGAACGCCAGCGCCGACGGCGGCAGTTCGTACTCGACGTACTTCTGGCAGGTTCCCCACCCCAGGCGGCGGTAGAAGTCGTGTTCGAACGGCCACAGCGCCACTAGCGGAACCTCGCGGTCGCGAAACTCCGCCAGCGACTCCCGGACGAGGTCGCGCACGCGTCCCTTCCGGCGGTACTCCGGCGGCGTCGCGATGCCACCGAGGCCACCGAGTCCGATCCAGTCGCCCCGGAAGCGAGCCTCGAAGTCGTAGAGCGTGCCGACCGACACGATTTCGTCGTCGTCGAACAGTCCTCGGAGTTCGCCGAGGCGGTTGGGCGTGCTGCCGGACTCGTAGTTCTGTGGCCCCGACTCGAGTTCGAAGGCGTAATCCAGGATTCGCTGGGCGTCTTCGGTTCGGTCGTCCGGGACCGGACGGTAGCTGACCATACAGGGTGTCAAGCGCGGAGTGCCAAAGGGATTGCTCTGCGTGGGCAGCGAGACGTCTCCGTGCGCTCGCGAACCGTCCCTTCCCGATCGCCGGGAAGCGGGGGATGGCTATATCCGTCGGCCGATCGAATCCGAGGTCATGGCGGCCATCGAGGTCGACGGACTCACCAAACGCTACGGCGAGACGGTCGCCAACGACGACCTGACCTTCGAGGTGCGCGAAGGCGAGGTGTTCGGGTACCTCGGTCCCAACGGCGCGGGCAAGACGACGACCATTCGGACGCTGCTGGGATTTCAGTCTCCAAGCTCCGGAACGGCCCGCGTGTTCGGCCACGACGTGCGCGACGAGGACGAACTCATCACGGCGAAGGCCGACGTCGGCTACCTGCCCAGCGAAATCGGGTTCGACGGCGGCGTCACCGGCCGGACCTTCCTGGACTACCAGGCGTCGCTGAAAGGCGACGGACGACGCGAGGAACTGCTCGAACTGTTTCACCCGCCGCTGGACCGCAAGATTCGGACCTACTCCTCGGGCAACAAGCAGATGCTCGGTATCGTCCAGGCGTTCATGCATGACCCCGACCTGGTGATCATGGACGAACCGACTTCGGGACTGGATCCGCTGAAACAGGACCTGCTCAACGACTTCCTCAGGCGGGAACGCGACCGGGGCACGACGGTGTTTTTCTCCTCGCACGTCCTCAGCGAGGTCCGCCGGGTCTGCGACCGCGTCGGCATCATCCGCGACGGCACGCTCGCGGCCCTGGAGGACATCGACGCCCTGCTCCAGCGCGGCGGCAAGCGCGTGCGCATCCACACCGAGACGCCCCTCTCGGCGGACGCGCTCGACCTCGACGGTATCATCGAGTTCGACCGGGTCGGCCAGCGGACCCAGTTCACTTTCGCCGGCGACTACAACGCCCTCCTTGCGGCGCTGGCGGACTACGACATCGTCGACTTCGAGGTCGACGAACCGCCCTTGGAGGACGTCTTCATGCACTTCTACGGAGAACAGGAATCCGGCGACGCGACGGCCGAACGGGACGACGATGTTTGAGGTCCTGCGCTACGAGGGCCAGCGGCGGGGCCGGAGTACGCTGACGCTGACGGTCGGCATCGGACTGTTCGCGCTGCTCATCATCGGCATCTTTCCCTCGATCGAGGCGGCCGCGCCGGGCATCGAGGCCTACGTCGAGAGCTTTCCCGAGGCGTTCCAGCAGGGCTTTGGCATCGAAGCCATCACCACCATCGAGGGCTTCCTCTCGACGGAGTTCTACCAGTTCGTCTGGCTGTTAATGATGGGGCTGTACGTGGCCTACGCCGCCGGGGACGCCATCGCGGGCGACGCCGAAACCGGGCGGTTAGACCTGGTGCTCGCGGCTCCGGTCTCGCGATCGCGGGTCATCGTCGAGAAGTACCTCGCGTTGCTAGTGCCCATCGTGGCGCTCAACCTCGTGATCCCGCTTGTGTCCTACGGCGGGAGCATCCTCATCGACGAACCGCTCGAGTTCGCCGACGTGCTCGCGGTCCACCTGCTGTCGATCCCGTACCTGCTGGTCTGTGGCGGTATCGGCCTCCTGCTGTCGGTCCTGCTCGACCGCGGTGACGTGGCCCAGCGAGGTGCAATCGCCGTTGTCTTCCTGCTGTTCGTGCTCGATTCGGTGACCGTCGACACCGACTACGAGTGGCTCGGCGCGCTGAGTCCGACGCGGTACTACGACCCGACCGACATCCTGGTCGACGGCACTCACGACCTGGCAGGAACGGTGATCCTCCTGGGAGCCGCGTTCGCCCTGCTCGCGATCAGTCGCGTGATATTCCTCGCCCGGGACGTATAGTACGTCCGTCCCGTCATCCCGACTCGTCCGGCCGGAGCGCGAACAGGCCGGCGGGACCGACGACGAACGCGCGACCGGCCGCGACGACGGGCGAGGAGTACGACGCCGCGGTCGTCGACGACGGGAGCGGCGTACGGCGTATCGACGGGACGCGCCAGCGCTCCCGTTCGGTCTCGCGGTCGAGTCCCACGAGTGCGTCCCGGTCGGGCACGTAGACGCCGTCGTCGGTGACCGCGGGGACGACCTGTGTCGCGGTCGAGTCGCCGAGGTTGAACTCGTCGTAGACGAGCGGGTCGAGCGGTCGCCGCCAGCGTTCGGTGCCGTCGGGCGCGAGCCCGACACACGCGGTTGCACTCCGGGCGTACACGTCGCCGTCGACCACCGCGACCCGTACGTTCGCTCGTCGCCGATTCGATGAGCGTCGACCACCTCGCCGCGTGCCAGCGAGAGCGCGGTGACGAACGCCGGCACGGTATCCGAGCCAGCCGCCGTCGAGCCGCCCCGCGTCGGAACGTAGAGCCGCTCCCGTTCCGGATCGAGGGCGGGCGACCCGAACGCCTCGCCGTCGAGACGTCGTGACCACCGCTCGCCGCCGTCGGTCGCGACCGCGACGACCCGCCGATCGGTGCCGAAGTACGCGATACCGTCGTGGACCACCGGCGGCGCGTACGGCCAGTCGGCCGCGGCGAGCCGGTCGTGCGCGTCGGCCGCCGGAACACCGCCGGTAACCCGGTTGGCGTTCGTCGGCCCGTTGCCGTACGACCGCCAGTCGCCGCCCGCGAACGTCTCGGCGTCCGTGCCGCCGAAACCGCAACAGCCGGTCAGCCCGCTCACTGCCGCGGTCCCCACAGTTGCGAGGACCGAACGGCGCGAGAATCGGCGCTGTGCGGACTCGGACGGCGACGGGCCGAACGATCGCGATTCGGACGACGACCCGACCTGTGACGGCTCTGCGCGCGTGGAGGAGGCGTCAGCGGAGGGCATATTCGGCGGATTCGGACCGTCGTGCGAAGTGCCTTGTCCTTCCCGTCGTTGTATCTCGTCCCCACCTGTCGGGAATTGCTGCCACTATTTAAGTCGCCGCCGGCCGTCGGTGCCGAGTATCGACCGGGCGGTCGAGGGTCCCCGCCCGGCGGTTCGGACACCATCCATGAATCGAGTACGCTGTACCGTCGTCGCGCTGGTCGCCGCCTTCCTCGTCGTTCCGGGTATCGCGATGGCGGGCGCACAGGGCAGTCCACACCTCACCGCGACGCTCACGGACGCCCGCGTGAGTCCTGGCGAGGACGCGACCCTGTCGGTGCAACTCCTCAACGACGGCGAGGTCGAGTACGCGTCGGTGTCGACGACGTACCCGAGCATCCGCGAGCGCGTCACCACGGCGCGCGCCGTGACGGTGACGATGAACGAGGGGTCGGCACCGATCACCGTCCACACCGACACGCAGGGCGTCGGGAGCCTCGGCGACGGCACTAGCGCCACGTTCGACTTCGACGTCTCGGTGAAAGCGTCGGCCAAACCCGGCACCTACGAGGTGCCCGTACACGTCGCGTACACGTACACTGACTACGTGTCGACCGGCGACGGCACGCACGAGCAGACGACCAGGAACAGGACGTTGCACGTGCAACTCCGAGTGCTCGACGACGCCCGCTTTCAGGTCGTCGACGTCGACTCGAACGCCCGCGTCGGCGCGACTGACACGGTGACCCTGGCGATGACCAACACCGGGACCGATCCGGGACGGGACGCGCGGGTCACGCTCACCTCGACGAACGGGGCGCTCACTTTCGCCGGGGCGCAGTCGGCCACTCGCTACGTCGGCCAGTGGGACCGCGGCGAGACCAAGCGCGTGCGGTTCCGCGTCAGCACGACCGACAGCGCGGGCAGCCAGCGGTACGCCTTCGAGGCACGGACCACCTTCCGGGACGCCGACGGCACGACCAAGACCGGCGAGACCCTCCCGGTCGGCGTGCGAACGAAGCGACAGCAGGCGTTCAGCGTGGTCGCGACCGACAGCGACGTCCGCGTCGACGACCGGGGCACGTTGAACGTCACCCTCCGCAACGAGGGCCCGATAACCGCCCGCGACGCGACGGTGACGCTCACCTCCGAGAATCCCGCCGTCACCTTCGGGGAGTCCGGGACGGCCATCCGCTACGTCGGCCAGTGGGCCGCCGGCGAACGCGAGACCGTCCAGGTCCAGACCGACGTCGCCGGCGACGCGACGCCGAGTGACTACGCCGTTTCCGCGACGGTGAGCTACGAGGACGGCGAGGGCGACGCCGAACGATCGAGCGCGCTGGCGCTCGGACTCCGCCCGGCCCCGGAGCGGCGATTCGCCGTCGACGACGTCACCTCGGACTTCCACGTCGGCGAGGACGGGACACTCACGGCCACGGTCTCGAACCCGGGTCCGGGACGGGCACGCGACGCCGTGGTCGTCGTCGAGACGCCCGCCCGGTCGCTCGTCCTCGACGAGACGACCGCCCCCCTCGGGACGCTCGCGGCGGGTCAGTCAGCGACATTCGAAATTCCCGTTCGCGTCCGGCCAGGCAGCGAACCCGGCCCGCGAAGCCTGACGGTCACCGTCCGCTACCGAACCGCAAGCGGCGAGACGCGAACCAGCGACGACGTCCTCTTGACGCGCCAAGTCGCGCCGCGGCGCGACCGCGTCGTCCTCTCGCCCGTCGAAGCGAACGTCACCATCGACCACGAAGCCGACCTCGTGGTCCGCATCCGGAACGACTGGGACCGGCGGCTCGAATCCGTCTCTGCCACCGCGACGATGGGGCCGCCGCTGACCGCGACGTCGCCGCAGGCCTATCGCGCGTCGCTCGCTCCCGGCCAGTCCGCCCGGCTGACCTTCGGCGTCGACGTCGCGGACGACGCCGTGCCCGCGACGACGGCGATCACGATCAACGTGACCGGGAAAACGCCAGACGGAGAGCGCGTCTTCCTCGGCCGGCACTACGTCCCCGTGACGGTCGTCGAGGAATCGGCGGCCGGCAGCGACGTGGTCGTGCTCGCGCTGGGTGGCGTCGTGGTCGCCGTGATCCTGGCGACCGGCTGGTGGTGGCTCCGACGGTGAGTGCCCCCACACGCTCCCGTCGCCGTTGTAACTACTGCTCGTCGTCTTTGAGTTCTTCGAGTTCGGCCTCGACCGCTTCGTCGTCGACGCTCTCGCCCGTGGTGTCGACGCTCTCGCCCGTCACGTTGCCGTCCTCGCCCGTGGCGTCCGACTTTCCCATCTCGGATTTCAGCGTCTCGAGTTCGGCGTCGACCTCGCTGTCGGTGCTCAACTCCTCTAGCTCCCGGTCGATGCTGTCCTTATCCGACAGGGCGTCCTCGAAGACCCCTTCCTGTTCGAGTTCGTCCATGGCGGCGGAGCGAGCCTCCATCTCGTCGGTGCGTTCCTCGGCGCGCTCGATGGCCCGCGAGACGTCCTCCATCTCCTCGCCGGCCCCGGTCATGGCCTCCGACACCTTCGCGCTGGCCTCGGCGGCCTCGTAGCGGGCCTTCATCGTCTCCTTTTTCGTGCGGAACTCCTCGATGCGACTCTGGAGGTGCTCTTTCTTCTCGACGAGCTGGTCCTGGGTCGCATCCAGGTCGGAAATCTGCCCTTCGAGTTCTTCGATCTGGGTCAGTTTCTGCTTTTTCTTCTCTAGGGCCTTCCGTGCGAGGTCGTCGCGGTCCTGTTCGACGGCCTCTCTGGCCTGTTCGTTGTGTTTTTCGACATTCTCTTCGAGTCGCCGCTTTTGCATTTCGAGGCGTTTCTTCTGTGTCGTCAGTTCCGTGATCCCCTGCTTTACGTCCTGCAGTTCGTCCCGCATCTGTTCGTAGGAGTAATCGAGGGTCTCGTGGGGGTCCTCCGTGCGGTTCAACACCGCGTTGAGCTTCGACCGGACCACGTAGGACATACGCGAGAGCAATCCCATACCCGAACGTAGGGCTCGGAGCATAAAACGTTCGGTGGCGCGAGCAACGACCGGGCGGCACGTTCCGACGATTGGGCAGAGGATTGTGCAGAGTTTATTACGGGCTGGCACGCACGTCGAAACGGACAATGCGTCTCGGAGGGATCCTGTCGGCGGTCATGGGCGTCTCCATCGTCGTGGCCGTGCTCGTCGGTGGCGGACTCCTCTTCTACGTCGGCACGACGAAACACCTCCAGATGACCGACTACATCGCCAGCGGCATCGGCGTCGTGTTGCTCGCCCAGGCACTCGTCTCGCTGTACATGCTGACCCAGTCCGACGCTGGCGTGTGATCGCCGTCGGTCGCTTCGCTGATCCCGTCTCTGGACGGCACACCGTCGCAGTGGCAATATTTTCAACTCTTGTATCATTCATAGCACTTATATATTTAGGAAATTATTACATTCACTGATGCATGGGGAGGGGTCAGGCGATCGGGAGCGAGCACTGTCTACGGTTCTCAGCGTCGTGTTGCTCGTCGCAATCACGCTGAGCGGGGCACTGCTCGTCGTTACCGTCGGTGGGTCTGCACTCGACACGATACAGGCACGGACGTCGGACGATCTGGTTCGGGACTCGTTGCGCGAGTTCTCGGCACGTCTCTCGGCGCTCGCCGAGACGTCGACCACGGGATCGACGTCGTTCGCGTTTCCGGACACCGTCGACGGGACGATGAACGTCGAACAGGACGCGAAGCTCAGGAT
>JBDGSB010000035.1:0-15404 GCA_042217765.1 Haloarculaceae archaeon
GCATGGGCTTCGACGAGGGCTACATGCTCGTCGAAAACGAGATGCGACGGACGCTCGCGCGGCGTGGCCGCGGTCGGGCGGAGGTGGCCGCCGATGACTGACTGGACCGACCCCGAGGTCTTCGGCCGGGCGCTGGCGCGCGCCGACACGCGCGAGAAGGGCCACTACTTCGAGGACTTCACCGAGGGGCAGACGCTCGACCACGCGCCCGGCCTCCGGTTGACCCGCGCCGGCAGCGAGGCCTGGGCGAGCCAGACGCTCAACCACGATCCGGCGTACTGGCGGACCGACGCCGCACGCGAGCGGGGATTCTCCGACCCGCCGATTCATCCCGACTACCTGCTGGCCTGCGTGATGGGCCCGTCCGTCGAGGACTGCAGCGAGAAGGGCGGGTACTTCCTCGGCCGCGACGACGTGGTCTTCCACGCCGACGCCGTCTATCCCGGTACCGAACTCCGGGTGTCCTCGACGGTCGAGGCGACCCGCACCTCCGAGTCCCGGCCGAACTACGGCATCGTCACCTGGACGACGCGCGGCGTCGACGCCGACACCGGCGAGACGCTGCTGTCCTACGAGCGGACGAACATGGTTCCCCGGCGCGATCCGCTCGAAACCGACGGGGGCAGGGGCGCGAAAGCGGAGTCCGGCGGCGAGGGTGCGAAAGCGGAATCCGACGGCACGTCGACGAAGACTGACGCCCTCCCCGCGACGTTCGTCACTCCCGACGGCGATAGCTTCGAGGCGTTCCGTGACGCGCTCGATGCGGCCAGGGACCGCGACGCGGCCGTCGCCTACCGTCACGAACGCGGCCGAACCGTGGACGACGTGACCGTCGCGGCCCTCCCGCTGGCGACGCTCAACACGGCCCGCCAGCACCACAACGCCGACGCGATGGCCGACGCGCCCTCGGGCGGGATCGTCGCCTACGGGGACGTGACGCGCTCGATCGCGCTGGGACACGCCCGCTCGGACGAGCGCACCTATCGCGAGCGACGCTGTGGCGACGAGCGATTCCACGACTTCGTGACGCCGGGTGACACGATCTACGGCTTCACCCGCGTTCTCGACGCCGATCCCGACGTCGGGCCGCCGCGGGCGGGCGAAGTCACCTTCGAACACTACGCTTTCGACCAGCACGACGCGCCCGTCTACTCCGGCCGGCGAACCGCGCTGATCGAGCGCGACCTGTGAGCGATCGAACGCACTGCCATGACACGACTCTGTCGAACCTTCCAGACCGCACCGGCCGCCGTTCCGCGAGACGAGACGGCGAAGTACCTCCGCTCGGGCCTCACCGCCGAGGGCTTCGAGACGCCCGACTGGCTCGTGCCCGATATCGAGGACGGCACCGCGCCGAACATGAAAGACGAGGCCGTCGAGAACGTCGTCGACCTGCTTTCCGAGTACGCACCGGACTTCGGCGGCGAGATCTGGCCCCGCGTCGAGTGGGCCGCCGGCGACGACCGCTTCAGGAAGCGCGGCCGCGAGCAGATTCACACGCTGGTCCGCGAGGCGGGCGACCACCTCGACGGCGTCGTCGTGCCGAAGGTCGGTCGTCTCTCCGACGTCGAGACCGTCGCGGGCGTCGTCGCCGACGCCGAACGCGAGTACGGCTACGACGACGGGTCGATCGAACTCGCGCTCGTCGTCGAGACGGCCGCCGCCCGGTCGGACCTGCGCGCAATCGCGCTGTTCGGCGCGGACTCGCGGCTGGCCGGCCTGATATTCGGCCCCGTCGACTACACCGCCGACCTCGGCGGGCGGGAACTCGACGGTACCCGCTACCGCTGGGACGGCTTCCTCGAAGCACTCTCCAACGAGGCCAGCGCCGCCGGCCTCCTCGCCGTCGGCGGCCCCTTCGACCAGTTGTACGGCGAGTGCGCCGGCGTCACCTACTACGACGCGCCGGCCTACGCCGATCAGGTCGAGTTCGAGGCCACCCTCGGCCTCGACGGGTCGTGGTCGCTCCATCCCAAACAGACCGTGCAGGCCAACCGCATCCACATGCCCACCGCCGAGGAACTCCGGCGCGACGTCCACAAGATCGAGTCGTTCGACGAGGCGAAGGCGTCGGGAACCGGCGCAGTGGTGGTCGACGGCCAGATGATCGACGAGGCGACCTACCGCAACTTCGCCAACACCGTCGAGACCGTCCGCGAGATTCACGAGGCCCATCCCGACCAGCCACGCGAGGTGTACGACGCCGACCTGCTAGAGCGCGCACTCGACGTCGACGTCGGCTTCCACTGATCGACTCGTTCACGACGACCGGAGAACGGCCGGCAGAACGCCCATAACGCGGGCTACGAACTCTATAACGAAGTGGCGAACGCGGGTGGTCGACGTATGGACGACCAGCTCGCGTGGCTGTCGACGACGCTCGCGGACCACGGCGTCGACTACTGGATCGAGAGCGGAACGCTCCTGACGACGTATCGGTCCGGCCGACTCACGGAGTACGACGACGACGTCGACGTCGCGGTCTGGGCCGGTGATCTCGACGCCCTCGACGCCGCGCTCCCGGCCGTCGAACGCCGGGGCTACGACGTCCAGATCCGGTCGTACGACGGCCATCGGTACAAGTACCAGCTCCTCCCGACGGGGACGGCGGCCGACGACCGGCTCGTGGACGTGATGATCTTTCGGAGAGCCGGCGGGCACGCCTGGACCGCACAGTCGCGACTCCGGCGGGACGTGCCGGGACTGTCGACCGCGCTGGACGCGACGTCGGCGCTGTTCGAGCGGTACGCGCGGTCGGCCGCCGGGCGCATCGAGATGACCGCGTGGCCGACGCGGCTGCTTACCGAGGTGCTGACGCTGTGGCTCCCGCTCGAATTCGTCGGACGACGGCGGTACGACGCGGACCTCGGCCTGTACACGCCCCGGGACGTCGAGCCCTACCTCACGTTCCGGTACGGCGACTGGGAGACGCCGGTCGAGGAGTGGTCGCTCACCGACGACAACGCCGTCTACCGCCGCGATCCCGAGTCCCTGTTCGACGAGGCGGACCCGGAACCGAACGCGCCGTCGCCGACGCCCGATCCGACGGGCGGGAACCCCGAACGTCTCGTCGGCGAGAACTGACAGTCCTTCGAACGAATCGGTGGCCGCAAGTCGACGACGTACTCCTCACAGGATCACGGCGACGCACTCCTCACAGGACCATTGCGACGCGCCGCAGGAGTATCGCGCCGGCGACGACGAGTCCGGCCGCGAGCACCCAGCGAATCCACGACCATCGCTCGGGCGATTCGTGTCTCGGTGACAGTATTTCGACCCCGGCGAGAAAGCCGACGAACCAGAGCAAAAACGCGATTTCGAGGCCCGGCAGGACCCGCTCGGCGGTCGTCGCGAGCCCCGCCGCGAGCGCGAGGCTCACTAGCACCCACGATACTTGCCACGTCTCGAACGCGCCGAACGGGAAGTTGCTGTCTGACATCCGTTTCCTCGACTCTCCCGCTCGGGGTGTCCTGTTGGCCGCCCGTCCTCGCATCGGAGGCGTCCTGTTGGACGCTCGCCCTCGCGTCGGGAGTGTCGAAACCCTCGTCGCGTCACTGCGGGTGTGGGACGATTAGTTGTTACGGTCGTCGACGTGTCGCCGTGTGCCGGGGCCGTCCTTCCGGAATCGTCCTTCCGGAATCGTCCTTCCGGGATCGTCCTTCCGGGATCGTCCTTCCGGGGCCGTCGGTCTTTCATACGGACGTTCGTAATCCTTTTCCGGCGGTTCACCGACACGGATGGTGAACCACCGGCAAATAGTAACGAACGACCGTATCAGGCCGTCGCTACGGTCGTCGGTCGGTCCTGCATAGCGTCCGGGCGGGACCGACTCGCAGGGAAGACGCCGGCTAACAAAGGTGCTATCGGACGGATGTCCCGTCGGCAGAGAGTATGTCGCGACTGCTCAAGTCGTTCGCCGGGTCGTTCGTGGCGCGAAGCGGGCTGTCGCTCGTCGAGTTCCTGGGGGTCCTCTACGTCGCGACCGCCGCGGGACCGTCGGTGCTGGGGACGTACGTCCTGTTTCGCGTCGTGTTCGTCGTCGTCTCGATGGTGCTCGACTTCGGAACGCGGGAGGCGACCATCAAGCGCATCGCGGAGGGCGACGACCGCGGAGCGTACCTCTCGGCGTCGTTGTTCACGAAGGCGGGGTTGCTCGTGCCCGTCGCCGTGGCCGTCGTTACCTTCCGCGGGCCGCTGGCGGGGTACGTCGGCAGTCCGCTCGTGGTTCCGTTCGTCCTCGTTCTGGCCGTCCTGGAGGTCGTCGTGGAGACGATATACGCGGGTCTGCACGGTCAGCAGCGCGTCGGTCGCGCGGAACTGTCGCTGTTCGTCCGCGTCGCCGGGAAAGTGGCCGTCTGGCTGGTGGTGCTCCCGCTCGGGTACGGCCTGTACGGGCTCTTAGTCGGGGTCGTCGTCGGGCGAGTACTCCAGCTACTGGTCGGGGTTCGACTGCTGTCTATCCGGCCTCGAATTCCGGATCGTCGTCACTTCCGGCGTCTGTTCCGGTTCGGCCGGTACAGCTGGCTCGGCACCGTCCGCGAGCGGGCGTGGATCTGGACCGACACGCTGTTTCTGGGCCTGTTCGTCACCTCGGAGGTCGTCGGCGTCTACGAACTCGGCTGGCAACTGTCGGCGGCGTTTTTCCTCGTCGCCTCGGCGATCAGTTCGACGCTGTTCGCGAACGTCGACCGACTGCTCGACCGGGAGGGGTCCGATGCGGTCCGCCGGGTCGTCGAGGTGTCGCTGGTCTACACGGGCGTCGCGGCGATTCCCGGCGTCGCCGGCGCGCTCGTCGTCGGGCGGTCGTTGCTGTCGGCGGTCGGCCCCGAGTACGCCGTCGGCTACGTGGCGCTGGTCGTCCTCGTCGTCGCGCGGCTGGCGCACTGCTACGAGGTCGTCTTCGAGAAGGTCGTCAACGCGCTCGATCGGCCCGACCTGATCTTTCGGGTCGACCTGGCGTTCGTCGGGCTGAACGTGGTCGGGAACCTCCTCGCCATCGCCGCCGTCGGCTGGGTCGGTGCTGCCGTCGCGACCACCGTGGCGATGGTCGTCAGGACGGTCATGGCCTACCGGTACCTCGACGCGCTCGTGGACGTCCCGATTCCGGGACGCGAAATCGCGATGGAAGTCCTGGCCGCGGCGGTCATGGCCGTGGTCCTGTTCGGGCTGACGCGGGGGCGATCCCTGACCCCCGTCGAGACGGTTGCGGTCGTCGGTGGCGGCGGTCTCGTGTACGTGGCGACGCTACTGGCCCTCGACGGTCGCATTCGCCTGCGCGTTCGGACGCTGGTGGGCGGTCTGGTTTGATGGCGACTGCTGTGAGTGCCGGAGCCGGTAGATCCGCACGTCGTCGTTTTGGTAGACGAGAGTCGCCGACGAGGCGAGGACGTCGTACGCCGGCGTCGCCCGCGGGTCGACGAACGGTCGGTCGTTGCCCTCCGTCGAGCGGACCATCGGCTTGTCGCTCACGTAGACGTACGTCGCGTTCGAGAGGTCGCTCCGCGAGAGCCAGATGCGCTCGATCCGGTCTCTGGGAAACACCTCCTTCAGGAGCAGCGCGTCGCGGCTCTTGATGTTGGTCCAGTCGTTGTACACCGCGACGCGTTCGTCGGCGTCGGCGTTCCGGACGAGCCATCGGCTGGCGTCGACTTCGGTGCGGTTGTACACCGGCCAGCCAGTATCGTCGTCGAGGTTGATGCTATAGGAGGGGACCTGGTGGCCCGCCAGCGCGAACGCGCCGCCGGAACTGAACAGGAACAGGACGGCCAGAAACGCCGCGAACGCGCCGGCGATGCCCCGCCGGGACGGCCACAGGTGAGCGATCGGGAGGCGACCCGGGACTCGGGCCACCGTCCGGAAGCCGACGAACGCGAACGGCGCGAGGACGCTCAGCGCGAACAGGAGCGTCCGGTCGAAGCCCATCCCGTAGGTGATGCGCACGGAGGACGCGAGGAACGCGAGCGTGACGACCCCGATCGCGGCAAACTCCACGTCCGGCGCGTCACCATTCCCGTCTCCGTCGCCGTCCCCGTCCCGGTCGATCAGCGCCGCGTACGCCGTCCAGGCGACGCCCAGCGCGACGAACCCGACCAGCAGGACGTTCAGCGCCTTGTAGACGGTCCACAGCGGCGACGCGAACGACTTCACGAGGTAGGCGATGGCGGTGCGCGACGAGCCGCCGCTCCCGCCGGAGGAGGGCAGGGACTCCCCGGCGAGGAGGACGACCCGCCGGAAGTTCGTGCCCGCCGCGCTGGTGAGGTACCACAGGAGCCACCCGACGCCGACCGACGAGACGAGCGTGGGACGAACGACGTCGTCGTCGACCGACGGGAGGACGTCGAGGGCGTGCAGACTCGCTGCGACGACGACGGCGGCCCCGAGCACGGCGACCAGCAGCAGGCTGATCCCGTAGTGAGAGACGACGAGCATGGCGGCGAAGACCACTCCGAGCGCGCGCTTGCGAGGTCCGTCCACCGCGTCGTCGAAGAGCACCAGCACGACGAGCACGAAGAAGACCTGCGCGACGAACTGTTTGGCCGGGAATATCTTGAAGTACCCGTAGTAGAATACCAGTCCGAACGGGGCCAGGACGGCCACGCGATCGTCGTCGAACTGCCGGGCGGCGACGTGGTAGATCGCCACCGGGAGCAACGCCACGACCAGCGGGAAACAGAGCTTGTAGACCCACACCAGATCGAGCCCGGTCACCGCCGCGGTCGTCGCGGCTCCGACCGTCACCGGGAGCAACGACGCCGGGGTGGACGACAGCCCGATGGCGTAGGTGCCATCGAGCAGGATTCGGCGCGCCACGTAGTACTGGAAGTGGACGTCCCACCCCCAGAGGTGCGAGGAGACGAGCGTCATCTCTAGGAGAACGGCCAGCGAGACACACCAGACGGCGAACGGCTGGTGTTCGCGCGGGACGATGCCGGTGCCGAGCAAGACGACGGTCGTCGCCAGCGACGCGATCAGCAGGAGCTGTGGAACGACCGTCTCACCGACCGAAACACCCGTCCCCGTCAGGAACGCGAGTGCGGGCAACAGCGCCAGCAGGGCAATCGACAGCCGCGACCGGGTTGCAGTGGCGGACCGGGGCGACCGGGTTGCAGTGGCGGACCGGGGCGACCGGGTTGCAGTGGCGGACGAGCGACGGTGCTCGGTCGTGTCGGCCGGGACGAATCTGGATCCGGCGATCCCCGAGCCGTTCGACGTGGTCGGGGAAGCCCGTTTCGCCGTCCGGTACCACGCCAGCGCCGACAGGACCGCAAGCGACGCAACGAGCGCCCACGTCGTCACGACGAGCGGGCGTTCGACTCCGAGCCGCGGGAGCAGGGTCGTGCCGGCGAGGCCGAGCACGACGACGAACGCGAGGCTTGTTCCGGCGGCGTACAGGAGTTGCTTCGAGCGCCGTCGACACCGAATGTCCGCGGCCAGCAGCGCCAGGTAGCCCGGCGCGACGAACACGGCCACCGTCCCCAGCACGGCACGGACGGCTGCGAGTTCGGCCAGCGGGGGAGCAACCAGGACCGCGGCGAGGCCGACGGCCAGGACGATTCCCAGGACGCACGCCAGCCGGGTGTGCTCCGCGTGTGGACGGCCCGTCTCGGCGTAGCGTATGGCCATGGGTCGTTAGTCCGTCGGCGTGCGCAGCGAGTCGTCGCCCGACGCTGGATCGCCCACCGCCTCCTCGCTGCCGGCCCGTGCGTGGGCCGGGGTCAGTCCGGCCCGGTCGTCGAGCACCGACTCGTAGAGGGCGACGTGGCGGCGACCGATGGCGTCCCAGGACAGTTCCTCAACGAACTGGCGGCTGTTGCGCGCCATCTCCGCCCGCGCCTGCTCGTCGGTCAGGACGTGGACGATGGCGTCCGCAAGCCGGTCGGGATCCCGCGACGGCACGACCAGTCCGCACCCCCGACCGTCGATCTGTGCGGGGAAGTCGCCGGCCTGGGACGCGACGACGGGTTTTCCGAACGACAGCGCCGTCGCGAGCACCCCGCTGTGGCCGTTCGTCTTGCCCTCGCGTTCGTGGTAGGGAAGCGCGACCACCGCCGCGCGCTCGAAGAAGTCCTGCACGGCGTCGTTGGGGATGTGCCGGTCGTGTATCTCGAAGTTGTCCCGGTTGGTGTCGACGATCGACCGCGCGTCGTCCGGAATCGTCCCGTCGCCGGCGACGAGTAGCGTGACGTCGGGCACCTCCCGCGCCACGCGGGGAATCGCCCGGATGAGCGTATCGATGCCCTTGTGCGGGACGACGTGGCCGAAAAACAGCACGGTGTCGCCGTCCGGTTCGTCGGCAATGTCCTCGTGGGTCCCGAACAGCGAGTAGGTGCCGTGGGGGATCACCGCGACCGAGTCGCGTGCAACGCCGCGCTCGCCGAGTGCCTGCTTCTGGCTCTCGGTGTGGACGACGGTCCGGTCGACGTCGAGGTCCGGGATGGCGTAGTCGACGAGTTCCTCGGCGAACTGGTGGGGGCGGTCGAGCGAGAACCGACCCAGCGTCACCTCGTGGCGCGTGACGACCAGCGGCAGGTCCCGATCGATGCCGTGGCGCTTCAGGTAGAACTTCACCTGCGGGAACAGGTCCGTCGCGTCGTGGACGACGTCGGGAGCGATCTCGTGGATCGCGTTGACGGCACCGTACGAGCGGATGCCCCGCAGGACCTCCCGGGGGTGGACGTCCAGGTCGTAGATTCCCGGCAGGGACAGACCCAGCGGTTCGAACGCGTCCCGCACCTCGACGTCCGGGCCGAACACCTCGTCGGCGGTCGTCTCGCGGGGCTTCAGGACGGTCACCTCAGCGTGCTCGGCGACCGCGTTGGCCAGTTCGGCCGTGTAGTGGGGCAGTCCGCCCGCGTTCTGGCCGACGACGTACAGTACGTGCATGGTCAGAGAGTGATGTTCTTCCGGATGTGTGGACCGATGGCCCGGGCGACTGCCAGCGGAAGCTTGCGCCAGACGCGTTTTGGGAGGTCGAACGTCTCGTCTTCTGCGTCCGGCAACTCGAAGGGGTCGTCGGGGAAGTAGTGGGTGTCCACGAGGTCGACCTCCTCGCCGCCCCAGGTCCGCTTGAAGCGGTAGACGCCGCTGTCCGGTCGCGTTCGTCCGAGGTGGTAGTAGTCGTAGCTCGCCTCGCTGGCCCACTCGAGGGATTTCCAGTGGAGCAGGCTCCCGCCGTTGCGGTCGCGGTACTCGTAGTCGAGCACGACGCTCTTCTGGATCACCGTCGACCCGAGCGCGAGGTCGAGCATAGCGTTGATCGCCTGCCCGTCCGTGCGAACCAGTCCGAGTCGAAGGTGCCCGTCGTCGTGGAGGCGGTCCCACAGAATCCGGAAGAACTCGAAGGCGTGTGGCGGCGTACCGTGGCCTTGCATCGACTGCAGGTACAGCCGGTAGAACTCCCGGAGGTCGTCGAGGGAATCGCCCACGTCGTATTCGAGCGCGTCGTCGTCCTCGGCCTGCCGGATCGCGCGTCGGCGACTCTTTTTGACGTTCGACCGGACGTCCGCGGGCGACTCGTCGACCGGGACTCGAAAGCTCACGTATCTGTTCCGGGTCGTGACGTTCGGATACGCCCCCAGGTCGGTCGACCGGACGGTGACCGCGTCGACGCCCAGGTCGTCGCCCAGGTCCCGTGCGGCGTCGAGCAACCGTCGCGTCGCCGCTTCCTCGTGGTCGTCGTCGGTCACGAGCGCGCCCTGTGAGGTGTAGGGCAGCGACACCAGCGTGTCGCCGAACAGTCGGCTATCGACGTGTACGAGCGGAAGCGCGCCCACGATGGCGTCCCCAGCTTTCGCCACGAGGTAGTGCCGGTCGAGGCCGTACGACGCGATTGCCTCGCCCCATCCCCACAGCGCGAACGGGGAGCCGTCGGTTCGTTCGACGAAGGCGTTCCACGCCTCGCCGTCGTCGCACTGTGCTACCGTTACGTGTCGTGTCGACTGTGTCATGGCTGCGTCCTGTTCGGTCGACTGTGTCATGGCTGCGTCCTGTTCGCGTTCGGTTCGATCGGTCGGTTCCTGATGATCCGTCGGGTGCGTCCCACTGCGGTCGGGTTCGGCGCTGGTCACGACAGGTCCCTCCTCGAAAAGTAGACGTCGAGGCCGTGCAACACCGCCAGCGTCGCCAGCGAGAAGACGCCAGTCAGGACGAAAACGGTGGCGAGCACGGCCACGGCGAACGAGACGCCGTCGGACACCAGGTCGAAGACGGCCGCGTACACGACTGCCATTCCGGTGAGGGTCACGACGCCGCCGGGGACACCGAGCAACAACAGCGGTCGTCGCCCCTCGACCGTCTTGGTGATCCGTCTGACGAGTGCGAACCCGTGCGTGACGGGGTGGTGAGTGCTCTCGGCACCATCGTAGCTGATCTCGGTGTCGACTTCCGCGACGGTGAACTCGTGGCGGTTCGCCTGAAAGAGCACGTCGACGCTGGCACCCATTCCCTCGTCGATGCCGCTCTCGGCCAGCGTCTCGATGGCTCGCCGGTCGAACGCCCGGAAGCCACTCTGGGTGTCGCGAACCCGGAGTTCCCCGTCGAGGACGCGAGTGCCGACGTTGACGAGGCGATTCACGACCCCGAGGCCGACCCGCCGATACGCGGGAATCGACGACGACGCGCCGTATCGGCTTCCGATGACGATTTCGGCGTCCTCGGACCGCTGGGCGGCCAGGAGATCGGGAATCGACGATGGGTCGTGCTGTCCGTCCCCGTCGAGCAACACCAGGTGCTCGACGTTCCGGCCGCACGCCGTCCGGAGGGCGGTCCGTATCGCGGCCCCGTAGCCGCGATTGCGCTGGTGTTCGACCACGTCGGCACCGGCCTCCCGCGCTCGTGTGGCCGTCTCGTCGTCGCTGCCGTCGTCGACGACCAGCACGGTGTCGACGTACCGGGCCGTCTCCGCGACCACGTCGGCGATAGTGTCGGCCTCGTCGAAGGCCGGAATCGCCGCGAGGACGGGACCCGACTCCGCTAGCACGCGTCCCGGCGTCGTCCGCGCGGACACGGCGTATCGTTGCGGATCCGCCCGCAGGGCGTCCAGGCTCCGTGCGTAGTCGACCCACTCGTCCGGGTCCTCGTGGACGATGAGGCCGGGATAGCCCCGCTCTCGTGCGGCTTCGGCGAGTCGTTTCCGGACCTCGTCGACAAACCGCTCGCCTGGTACCTGGGCGTGTTACCGTACGGGCGGTCGCTCGCGCACTCGGCACTCGTGGGCGTCGCCGTCGTTCTCGCCGTGGGCGTCGCCTGCCGCCGACTGCACCGGCCGGAACTGGGACCGGCCTTCGCCGTGGGCTATCTCTCACATCTGCTCGCGGACGCGGTGTATCCGGCGCTGGCCGGCGACGTCGGATCGCTTCGATTCCTGGTCTGGCCGCTCGTGCCGTTGCTCCACACCGACGCCGAGGTACGGGGCGTCCTGGCGCAATTCGCGACGATCCAGCCGACGCTACACCTGTTGGCCGGCATCGGCCTCTCGGTGGCCGCGTGCGTCCTGTGGATCGCCGACGGGACGCCGGGACTGACGAGCATCGCGTCGCTGTTCCGGTTCGTCTCCCGAGGGCTGTCGTTCGCCGCGTTCCGGTAGCGCCGCCGGTCGTCGTCGGGTCGGTCCGTCTCACCGACGACGGGTCGGTCCGTCTCACCGACGACGTTACGGACGCGCGGCCACTCGCGTCCGTATGGACGAGCACACGACGGACCCCTCCGTTGCACCCCCGCCGGAGGGACAGTCACCCACGGGATGGCACCCCGGGGCGGCCCGGTGGGAACACGCCACCCTTCGCCGGGCGGTGATTCACGGCGTTCGCCTGTACAACTCCGGCGCGTTCCACGAATCGCACGATTGCTTCGAAGCGGAGTGGTACAACTACGGGAGCGGAACCACCGAGAGCGCCTTTCTTCACGGAATGGTGCAAGTCGCGGCGGGCGCGTACAAGCACTTCGACTTCGAGAACGACGACGGAATGCGGAGCCTCTTCGAGACGGCGTTACAGTACCTCCACGGCGTCCCGAACGACTACTACGGCGTCGACGTCCTCGGCGTTCGAACGACCGTCACGAACGCGCTCGACGATCCAACCGTTCTAGAGGGGTGGCACGTCGAACTCGACGACGCGTTCCCCACGGCCACCGAGGAGGACTTCACCTACGCCGAGCGTCTCGAGTGACGACCGCCAACAGCGCGCGGACGACCGCCAACAGCGCGCGGACGACCGCCAACAGCGCGCGGACGACCGCTACAGCGCGATAGGCGGGATGCACCCGCCTGCGACCCCCCACGCGGACCCGTAATCGTCACGCTTGCACCCGATTTCGCCCCTCGTAGCCGACTGCGAATCGTAAATTTTGCGCGGTTGGTGTGCCTTATTATTGAGGCACCCGAGAGCACGAATGGGTGCGTGGGGGTGGCACCCAGACTTTCGTTCGCGCGTCGAGTCTTCGCCGAGTACACACCGAGAGACTCATGTGGAACCAGCGTCGTTGTCCTGACGAATGCGCGTCGAACGACTGGGCGAGGGGGAACCCGACGTGGCGATCGTTGGCGGTATCCACGGCGACGAGCCCTGCGGCGTCCACGCGGTGGAGACGCTGCTCGACGAACGGCCGTCCGTCAAGCAACCGGTCAAGTTCGTGCTGGCCAACGAGGAGGCGATGGCCAGGGGAACGCGGTACGTCGAGCGCGACCTCAACCGCTCGTTCCCCGGCGACGTCGACGGGGAGACCCACGAGGAACGGATCGCACACGCCCTCTCCGAGGAGCTAGCGGACTGCCGGACGCTTGCGCTGCACTCCACGCAGTCCTACGACGGTGCGTTCGCGCTGGCCTCGACCGTCGGCGCGTTCGAACGGGAAATCTGTCCGACCCTCTCGGTGGACGCAGTCGTCGAGGTGACCGGATTCACCGAGGGCCGAATCTTCGCGTCGGCTCCCCGGACCGTCGAGGTCGAGTGTGGCTACCAGGGCTCGCAGACGGCCGCGGAGAACGCGGTGACCCTCACGAAGGAGTTCCTCGCCGCGACCGACGTCCTGCCCCGTGCGGAGACGACCGACTGTGCGGCCGACCTCCCCGTGTTCCGGCTGCGCGAGCGCGTTCCGAAAGCGGAGGCCGACGGCTACGACGTCTACGTGGAGAACTTCCAGCGCGTCGACCCCGGCCAGCCGTACGCCTCGACCGGCGGGACCGACCACGTCGCCGAGACGACCTTCTATCCGGTGTTGATGTCCGCCTACGGCTACGAGAACCTCTTCGGGTACGCGGCCGACAAGGTTGGCGAACTCACGGCGTAGGTCTCGCGTACGGACTGGCGTCGGCCTCACTCTTCGACGTCGGGTGCGAACTCTACGAGCGTGAGGTCACGATCGAGCATACAGTGGTCGTGGGGCGGGTCGCCGACTACCTCGTCGATGCGATACTCGCGGTCGAAGGACACCCCGTCTGGCTCGCAGTACTCGTGGCTCGGACAGCCGGTGTACGGACAGGAGCCCTCAAGGGCCGCCTTGCTGCCGGCGTAGGCGCTCTTGGTGGCGACGTTGGCGAGCATGGGGGCGGGTTCGACCTCGACGGCGGTCACGCCGGTGTCGTGGACGCCACACTCTAGCGTGCTGGCGTTCTCGCGGACGTTCGTGACGCGGTACTTCCGGCCCTCGGTGAGGTTGAGACACTGGTCGCGGTAGGGACACCCCTCGCAGGCGCTCGCCTCGCCCTGGTAGACGAACTCCGTGCCCGTCTCCGCCAGTCGCGTGCCGATGAGGGTGACCGTCGACATACGACGTGCTACCGGCCGGGGCCGATTAAGTCTCCCGGCCCGTGAGTTCGTCTAGCCGGTCGAGGTAGTCGGGACGGGGCACCTGGTAGTAGTCGCGATAGGCGACGTCGCCGTCGGCGAATCGGCCCGCGAGGTCGACGGCCCCGTCGACGGCTGCCTCGCGCGTGTCGTAGCGGTCGGCGTCGCGGTTCACCTCCGGTTCGAGGTACAGCGTCACGAACCAGGAATCGCCCGGTCGCGTCCTCCGGCCCGGCCGACGGCGGCGCTTGCCCTTCGTCAGGTAGAGAGTCGGCAGACACGGGGCCGGGAACGCCTGGCCGTCGAAGACGTCCGGCCGGTAGGCCAGGACGCACTTCTCGGACTCGTCGCTCCAGACCGTCCACCCATCGGGCAACGCCTCGAATCCCATACCCTTCGTTGGCGGACGTCGCCTTTCAGTGTCGCGGTCGTCGTTCCGGAGGGCGTGCCTTTCAGGGTCGCGGTCGCCGTTCCGGAGGGAGCGCCTCGAATGTGACGGCTACCGGCCGTCTCCGTCGGCATCGGTGGGAACGTCGGGACGGTCCGAAGCGGACACCGTCAGCACCGGCACCGGCGACAGGCGAACGACGCGTTCGGCGACGCTGCCGAGCAGGTACCGGTCGAGACCGGTTCGGCCGTGGGTGCCCATGACGATGCAGTCGACGTCCTCCTCCGTCGCGTAGTCGAGTATCGCCCGGACCGGAGAGCCGTTCAGGAGCGCGGACCTGACGGATTGGACGTCGTGCCCCTCGGCAACGGCGATCGACGAGTGCAGTGCCTGCTCGCCAGCGTCCTCTAACGCGTCGAACACTCTGGCGGCGTCGACGTCGCCCCAGAGGACGTTCGTGTCGACGACGTGAATCACGTGCAGACTCGCGCCAGTCTCCTCACAGACGTCGACGGCGCGTTCGGTCGCCGCCAGGGCGCTCTCGCTGCCGTCGGTCGGAACGAGCAGGGTCTCGAAATCACCGGACGTGTCGGCGTCCTCGTGGACCGTCAACACCGGCACTGGTGCGATCCGCACCGTCCGCTCGGCGACGCTCCCGAGGACGTACCGATCCAGCCCCGTCCAGCCGTGGGTGCCCACGACGATGCAGTCGACGTCGTTGGCCGCCGCGTACGCGACGATGGTCTCGGGGACGGTGTCCCCCCGGTCGAGGACGGCGGTCGTCGCTTCGACGCCCACCTCCGCGGCGCGCTCGGCGAACGAATCGAGCGCTCGCCGCCCGACGTCCGCCGTCGGGGTGTCTCGGCCGCTGTCGCCGTGCCGGCCGCTGGCGTCGTCCTCCTCGCTCGCGTCGACCGGACGGACACGCTCCTCCCGGACGTGAATCGCGTGGACGTCCGCACCGTCGCGTTTCGCCAGCGCGAGTGCCATCGATTCGGCGACGACCGCGACGTCGCTGCCGTCGGTCGGCACGAGAATGCGATCGAACATCTCGCCGGAGATACGCGATTCCAGCGCAAATAATGCAGGGCCAGTCCCCACGCGGCGGGAACGGCGGCCGCAACCGCCCGGCTAGTCTCAGTACCTCACAAAGTTCGGTACTGATACCGCACCGCAACCGTGAACCGCCTCGGGGTCAAGCCCCGAGGCTTCCCGTGGGTTAGTCGGACACT
>JBDGSB010000091.1:0-2470 GCA_042217765.1 Haloarculaceae archaeon
CCGTCCTTGCCACCGCCTACGTCACCCACCTACTTCAACGTGCAAAGCTGAGATACGGATTCAGGTCGCTCTTTGCCGGTGGTTCGCCGACCCGTTCGGGCGAACCGCCGGCAACCGAAGACACGAATCCGTATCAGAGGACGTTCCGCTGGCAGGTGCCACAGAGGTTCTCCTCTTTGACGTCCACCTGCCGGACCGTCGGCGAGAAGTTCATGACACACCGCTTGTTGTCGCAGTGTTCCAGTCCCAGGGTGTGGCCGATCTCGTGGACCACCTCCTTGCGGACGCGGTCGGAGAACACCTCGTCGTTGGAGCGATGGGAGACGCCGCCGTCGGTTTCGGCCTGGAGGCGGTACGTCGAGACGACGCTGCCGTTGCCGTCGAGGTACGCCAGCCCGAAAACGTAGTTCCGGCGGCTGTAGAAGAGGTCCTTCTGCGTGATTGCGATGTTCTTCTCGCCGGTGCCGACGCGGCTGGCGAGTTCGATGAACTCCTCGGCGCGGTACTGGTCGCGACTGCTGTCGTACGCGCCATCGGGAATGGCTCGCCCGTCGTGCATCGTGACGTCCACGTCGTAGACCGACCTGAGGCCCGAGGAGGCTTCGCGCTTGACCGACGCGGGAACGTCACCCACCGGCACGATATCGACGTGCATACACACGATATATACGACCCACCACCATATAAGCCCTGACGTGGAACCGATCACCGTCGACGCGATCGCGGCCCGACTCGAGGACTTCGAGTGCGTCGTCGAAGTCGGCATCGGCAACCGGACCGCAGTGGCCGCCGAACTCCTCGCGCGCGGCGTCGCCGTGACCGCGACGGACGTCTACGAGCGGCCGGTCCCCGACGGCGTGCGATTCGTCCGCGACGACGTGACCGACCCGACGCCGTCGGTGTACGCCGACGCCGGCGCGGTCTACGCGCTGAACCTGCCGCCGGAACTCCACCGGCCGACTCGCGCGGTCGCCCGCAATGTCGACGCCGCCTTCCTGTTCACCACGCTGGGCGGCGACGAACCGACGGTGCCGGTCGCGCGCGAACAGCTACCCGGCGACACGATGTACGAGGCTGCGTCGGACCGATCGTGACGTGTCCGCGGGAACGGGGCTCGAACCGCACGTTCCTGGCTTCGACGTCGACGTCAGGTCGCAACGGCCTTCAACCGCGGCCCCGTTGCACCGCACACGAATGAAGGTCGACGCGGTCGTCCTGGACGTCGACGGGGTGCTCGTGGACGTGGCCGACTCCTACCGGCGGGCCATCGTCGAGTCCGTCGAACGGGTCTACGGCGACACCATCGAACGCGCGGACGTCCAGGCGTTCAAAGACGCCGGCGGGTTCAACAACGACTGGGAGCTGACCTACGCGGCGGCGCTGTACGTGCTGGCGCGGCGGGACGGGCTCGAACTGGACGTCGAATCGTTCACCGACCGCGTCGCCGCGACGGGGACCGGACTCGAGGCCGCCGAGACCGTCGTGGCGGACGCGCTCGACCCACACGCCCGCGAGCGAGTACGCGACGAGTGGGACCGCGAGCGCCTCCGGGACGTATTCCAGCAGTTGTACCTCGGCAGCGACCGCTACCGGGACTTCGAGGGGAAACGACCGGACCTCGACGTGCCCGGGTTCATCGAGGACGAACCGGTGCTGGTGGAACCGGAGACCATCGCGTTGCTCACCGACCGCTTCGACGTGGGCGTGCTGACGGGACGGCCGGCCGCCGAGGCCGACGTCGCCCTCGAACGGGTCGGACTGACGGTCCCGGCCGACCACCGGTTCACGATGGACGACTGGGCGGCCGGCAAGCCCGACCCCGACGCGTTAACGACGCTGGCCGAGCGATTCGACGCCGACGCCGTCGCGTTCGCCGGCGACACCCTCGACGACGTGCGGACGGCGACCAACGCCGCGGCGGCCGATCCTGGCCGGGACTACTACGGCGTCGGCGTCCTCACGGGCGGGCTGACCGGCGAGGCCGGCCGCCGGAAGTACGAACGAGCGGGTGCCGCGGCGGTCGTCGACTCCGTGAACGACCTGCCGGCCCTGCTCGAGTAGTCCGATGGTCCGCGTCCACGCCGACTACGCGGCCTGGGCGCTGGGCTTTGGCGGCTTCCTGGCCGTCGAGGGGAGCGCGCTGGTCGCCCCGCCGGACCCGTTCTCGCAACTGCTGTGGACCGGGCTGCTGGCGGTCGGGACCGTCCCCACGACGTACGTCGTCGTCGCCCGCGCCCACCGGCGCCGCGAGCGCGGGCAGTCGCGCCGGCTAGTGAGTCACTTCGTCGTCGTGAGCGTCGTGGGCGCGCTGGCGGTCACCGCCGTCGGACCGCTCGTCGATCGGACACCGGGAGCGTCGGTGGCGCGTGCCGTCGTCTTCCTGGCGGTCGTCGCGGTCGTCTCGTGGTGGTTCTTCGGTCGGCGCGGCTGAGAGCGGTTGCCACGGCCGAGGACGGTCGTCACGGCCGAG
>JBDGSB010000091.1:2570-15308 GCA_042217765.1 Haloarculaceae archaeon
GGTCGTCACGGCCGAGAGCGGACGCTACGGCCGAGAGCGGTCGGCGTTCATCCATCGGTTTCCAGACACGATTGACCCACAACGGCGAACCTCTTTGTGGGTGGGCGTCACATCGGGGGACATGTCCCTGTCCGCCCTGGATTCGATCGACGACGCCCTCGACGCGACGAAAGCGTTCCTCTTACCGTTCGACCGCGTGACCTGGCTCCGGCTCGCGGTCGTGATGTTCTTCGTCGGCGGTGGCGGCTTCGGGTTCAACGTCCCGAACCTGCCGTCCGGCGGCGACGTCGGGAACGGGGCCGGCCCGTCGCCGGGTGGGATGCCGACGCCGGACGTGACGGGCGCAGTGATCGCGCTCGTCGTGGGCGTGATCGTGGTCGTCTTGCTGATCGTGCTGGCGCTGCAGGCGGTCGGTGCAGTGATGGAGTTCGTCTTCGTCGACGCGCTCCGGTCGCGGGAGGTGCGGCTCCGATCCCCACTCCGCGAGCACTGGTGGGCTGGGATGCGGCTGTTCGCGTTCCGCGTGCTGTTCGGACTGTTGCACCTGCTCGTGCTGGCCGCGGTCGGTCTGGGACTGGTCGCGCTCGTGCTCGGATTCTCGCCGGCGCAGTGGTCGCTCGCGGGAGTTCTCGGCCTGCTCGCGCTGGCCATTCCGCTGCTTGTCCTCGACTACGTCGTCGTGGGCAACGTGATGGGGTTCACCACGGTGTTCGTGGTGCCCGTCATGCTCGCGGAGGACCGGACCGTGCTGTCGGCCTGGAAGCGACTGTTCGGCGTCATCAAACGCGAGTGGCGGGAGTTTCTCGTCTACGCGGTGGTGGGGTTCCTGCTGGGCATCGCGGCCGGTCTCGCACGCGGCCTGCTGGCGTTGCTGGGCGCGCTGGTCGTCGCGATCCCGTTTCTCATCGTCGGGGTGCCGCTGTTCGCCGTCGCCGGATTCGATCCGTCGGGCGTCGGCCCGGTGGTGGGTGCCGCACTGGTCGTCCTCGGGGTCGTCTACGTGCTAGTGGTGTTCGTCCTCGGACTCGTCCTGAAGGTGCCCTTCCAGACGTTCCTCCGGTACTACGCCCTGCTGGTGCTGGGCGACGCCGAACCCGACGTCGACGTCGTCGAGGACGTGCGAACGTCGGTCCGTGGGGAGTGATACGGATTCGGGTCGCTCCCTGCCGGTGGGTCGCCGACCCGTTGGGGCGAACCGCCGGCAACCGAAGACGCGAATCCGTATGAGCCACGCTATCGTCGCGTTTCACTTTCACTTTCACTTTCCGGCGTGTGCTTTTATCACACGGCCCACAACAGTTCCGTATGAGCCAGACCACGCTCGACGACGACGAACTGTTCGGCGAGGCCGCCAGCGAGATGCGCGACGACGTCGAAACGAGCCTCGAACGGGCACGCGATGCACTCCCCGAAGCCGACGACGTCTGGGAGGTCGAGGCCGACAATACGCTCGGCGCGCTCAACGCCCTGCGATCGGCGCTGGACGTCGGCGACGCCGAAGACCACCTGCGAGACGCCAAGAAGTGGTACACGATGGGCGAGCGCGCAGACGCCTTCGAGGATGCCGCCGACCTCGCCGACGACATCGAGGCCGTCGAGGACCTCGTCGCCGACGTGGCCGACGCCCGCGAGCAGGTCGGCGACCTCACGGGCACGATACCGCAACTCAAGAGCGCACTAGAGGACGCCGCCGACCTCGTCGAGACGAACGACGAAACCGAAGCGGACGACGACGCCGAGGCCGAAGCGGACGACGACGCCGAGACCGAAGCGTCGGCCTGATGTGTTTCGAGGTCGCGAAATCCGCCCGACTGCGGTCCCGGCCCCGACACGTGCCACCGCTACCTACGCCGTGGAACTCGACTCGTCTTCAGCGGGCATCAGGTGTCGGTCGCCCCACTCGGCCATGGCGGTGACGACGTCTTCGAGGTCTGCCCCGCGGTCGGTCAGCGAGTACTCCACCCGGAAGGGTTTCTCGCTGACGATTTCGCGGTCGACCAGCCGCGCGTCTTCGAGGTCGCTCAGGCTGTCCGAGAGGACCTTACTCGAAATGCCGTCGACTGCCGATTTGAGGGCGTTGAATCCCAGCGGACCTTCCTGCAGGAGACGGTGGACGATGACTGGGTGCCACTTCTTGCCGATGAGCGTCGCGGTCGTCGTCACCGGACACCAGTCGTCGCCCGCACATCGGACTTCGAGTTTCGCCGGCTCGGAGTCGTCCATGTGGCGTCGATTGACGCCCCAGCGCCATAAAGTCACGTGACGGCATGGGATAACAGATGGTAACTTGCGCCGCCGATCCGGGAGTGAAAGACGGGGCGCGAAACGCCGAAAGCGAGGGTCAGGATGCGAGGAGGCGGTCGTCGACGTACTGGCGGATCTCGTCGCGGACCTCGCTGGGGGCGTCGACGTCGGCGGTCGGGGGCCGCAACAGCGCGCCGAACGCCAGCGTCAACAGGAGGTCCGCGGTCCGGGTGACGTCGACGTCGTGGAACTGTCCGCCCTCGACGCCGCGGGCGATGATGTCCGCGAGCTGGTCGCGCATCCGCTCGTCCGCCGCGGTGAACTGCTCGCGATAGCGCCCGTCGCGGACGGCGTGGGCACGCAACTCGATGACCGTCGCCTTGACGGCTTCTCTGTCGATTTCCCCCGTCGAGTCGTCGTGTGGGCAGTCACCGTCGGGGCCCGTCTTCGCGGTCACCTCGTCGGGGTGCGTATCGAACAGAACCGCGTCGAAGAACACCCGAAGGTCCCGGCGCGGGTCGCCCGTATCGAGTCGCGAGAGGTCGTTCAGGAACTGTCCAAGTGTGAACTCGAGAAACGACAGCAGGAGGTCGTCTTTGCCCTCGTAGTGGTGGTAGAACGTCGACTTGCTCAGGTCCGTCTCGTCGGCGATGCGCTGGATCGACAGGCCAGCGTAGCCGTGCTTTTGCAGCGCCCGGTACGTCGCCCGCATGATGTCCACCCGCGTTCCCCCTTCGGGGTGGTCGTCGAACATACCAACCGAATATTCGTTCGGGACGCATATAGTTCGTTCGGAGTCCCCGACCACCGACGACCGGACGGGTCGGCCAGTCCATCTCGCTATCGCAAGCTTGATATCGAATCGAACGTTCGTTCGACACATGTTCGAACGAGCGTGCCGAGTCGGTTCGCCAGCCGCAACGCCGATAGTCGCTCGCGCTGGATCGCGTCGCGGGCGAGAACGTCGATCCGGTCGCGTGGCGACCGACGGACGCCGCTCGCGCTGATTTCGGTGAGTACACATGCACGCACGACACGCTCTCGTAGTCGCCATCGCCGCCCTCCTGATCGTCCCCGGCATCGCCGCCGCCAGTCCGGCGCAAGGACACCCGAACCTGAGCGCGACGTTCGCGGACAACCGGGTCAAGCCCGGCGAGGAGACGACGCTGTCGGTCAAACTCGTCAACGACGGCGTGGTGGAGTCGGCTCCGGTGACGAGCGCGTACTCCGGCCTCCAGAGTCGCGTCACGACCGCTCGCGGCGTCTCGGTGACGATGGGCGATCAGGGCGCGCCGATCGTCGTCGACACGGACACACAGACGCTCGGGAGCCTGGCCGACGGGACCAGCGCCGCCTTCGACTTCGACGTCTCGGTGAAGGACTCGGCGAAACCCGGCACCTACGAGGTTCCCGTGTACGTCGAGTACACCTACACCGACTACATCTCGACCGCGACCGGTAGCGGCGGCGGCACCCACGAACACACGACGAAAAACGTGACGATGGACCTGAAACTCCGGGTGCTCGACGACGCTCGCTTCCAGGTCGTCGACGTCGACTCCAACGCGCGAGTCGGCGCGACCGGCACGGTGACTCTCGAGATGAAGAACACGGGGACCGATCCCGGATCGGCGACCCGCGTGACGCTGACCTCGAAGAACGGCGACCTGACCTTCGGGCAGTCGGCGTCGGCCACCCACTACGTCGGCGAGTGGGACCGCGGCGAGACGAAGCGCGTGAAGTTCCGGGTACACACCGCCGACGCCGCCGGCAGCCAGCGGTACGCCTTCGACGCGGCCACGACCTTCCAGGACGACCAGGGCGAGACCAAGACCGGCGAGACGCTCCCGGTCGGCGTGCGCGTCCAGCGCGAACAGGAGTTCAGCGTCGTGGGGACCGACAGCACCGTCCGCGTCGACGACACGGGCACGCTGAACGTCACTCTCCGCAATGAAGGGCCGATATCCGCCCGGGATACGACGGTGACGCTCACCTCGAACAACGCGGACATCACGTTCGGGCAATCGTCGTCGGCCACCCGCTATATCGGCGAGTGGGACCCCGGGACGACCAAATCGATACAGGTCGAGACAACCGCCAGCGGCGACGCCGAACCGAACGACTACGCGCTGACCGCGACGGTCAGCTACGAGGACGGCGAAGGCGACGCCGAAAGTTCGGGCTCGCTGTCGCTCGGATTGCGTCCGGAGCCCGAACGACGCTTCGCCGCCAGCGACGTCACCTCGAACTTCCAGGTCGGCGAGAAGGGCACGCTCACCGGCACCATCACCAACGAGGGCGACACCACCGCCAACAACGTCGTCGTCCGCTTCGACACCGACAACCAGAACGTCAATCCACTGAGCACCGAGTCGGCCGTGGGCAACCTCGCGCCCGGCGAGTCCGCGCAGTTCTCCTTCGACGTGGAGATCAGCGAGTCCGCCGAGGCCGGCACCAAACAGTTCGTCATGCACCCGGAATACCGCAACAGCGACAACGAGGCCCGGATCGGCGACGACATCGTCACGCGCCAGCGGGTCCGTCCGCAGACGGACGTCTTCGCGTTGCGGACGCACAACACCACCTTCGAGCGCGGGAGTTCGAACGTGTTCACCATCGACGTCACCAACGCGGGCAACGAGACGGTCTCTGACATCTCCGCGGAGATGTTCGCCGACGACCCCATCTCGGTCGACGACAGCGAGGCCTTCATCAAGGAACTGAAGCCCGGCGAGACCGAGACGGTGACGTTCAAGATCAGCGCCAGCGGCAGTGCGGTGGCCAAATCCTACCCCGTCTCGGTCGACTTCCAGTACGACAACAGCGACGGCGACACGCTGCTGTCGGACACCTACCGGCTGCCGGTCACCATCACCGACGGCACCAGCGGAAGCGGCGGCCCGCCCGTGCTCCCCATCGTCGTCGTGGCTGTGGTCGTGATCGCCAGCGGTGGCTACTACTGGTACACCCGCAGACGGAGCTAACGGACCCACATCGATGAACTACCAGCGGTACATCGACTGGACGGACGACAAAATCGTCAACCACCCCGAGCGCGTCATCGTGACGTTCCTGGTTATAACGGCCGTGTTCGGGATCGGACTGGGCAACATCTCGACGTCCGCGGGGACCAGTCAGTTCACCACCGATCTACCGTCCGAGCAGGCGTACCAGGACGTCCAACGGGAGTTCTCGCCGGCCTTCGCGCCGGACACCGGGAGTACGCAACTCATCCAGTCCGAGCGCAACGTCCTCTCGAAACCCAGCCTGTTGCGGATGTTGCGTGCCGAAAAACGCATCAACGACGCCGACGGGTTGCGCGTGACGAGCACCTCCAGCGCCGCCGACGTCGTGGCGACCCAACTGGACCCCAGCACCGACACCTACCAGGAGAAGATCACGGCCGTCGAGCAGGCGACGCCGACCGAAATCGACGCCGCAGTCCGCCGATCGGCCGACTCCGGGTCCCGGTTCACCGGCCTGTTGAGCAAGGACTTCAACCGGAAGTCGGCGTCGGCCTCCGCGACAATCGGCGTCGTGTCCCACGAACTTCCGGCGGGCATCTCCTCGGGGTCCGGCCAGGGCGGGTCGAGTCCGCTGACGCCCATCCAGGAGCGCATTCAGCGGATCGTCGCCAGCGTCGGCGGCGACATCGACGTGTTCGGCAGCGGCCTCATCTCCGCGGAGTTCTCGCGGGTCATCGTCGACTCGCTGCTCATCGTCGTGCCCGCGGCGGTGATTTTCATCACGTTCTTCCTGATCGTGGCCTACCGGGACCTGCTCGACCTGCTTCTGGGCGTGCTGTCGCTGTTCATGGCCGTCGTGTGGACGTTCGGATTCATGGGGCTGGCCGGCATCCCATTCAGCCAGATGCTCATCGCCGTGCCGCCGCTGTTGCTCGCGGTGGGCATCGACTTCGGCATCCACGCCGTCAATCGCTACCGCGAAGAACGGGTCCACGAGTCAGACATCGGCGAGGCGATGCGCGTCACGACCGACCAGTTGCTCGTGGCCTTCTTCATCGTCACCGGCACGACGGTCATCGGCTTCATGTCGAACTACTCGAGTGCGCTGGCCCCTATCAAGGACTTCGGTGTGGTGGCAAGCATCGGCATCACGTTCACGTTCTTCATCTTCGGGGTATTCCTCCCGGCCGCGAAGGTGTACATCGACCGTCGCCGTGACGGGCTTCCGATTCCGACGTTCAGCCAGACGCCGCTGGGCTCGGAGGAGTCGGGACTCGGGTCGGTCCTACGCGGCGGCGTCGTCGTCGCCAACCGCGCACCGGCACTGTTTCTGATCGTCGTGTTGCTCTCGAGTGCCTCCATGGGTGCCTACGCGACCGGCGTGTCGACGAGTTTCTCCCAGGAGGACTTCCTGCCGCCGGAGAACGTCCCTCACTTCCTGAAGGAACTCCCCGAGCCGTTTGCCCCCAGCGAGTACACGATCACCGCCAAGCTCAACTTCCTCGAAGATCACTTCCAGTCGACACAGGGGGATACGGCGACCGTCTACGTCAAGGGTCCCATGAGACGGGACTACGCCCTGGAGATGATCCACCGCGCCGGCGAGAACCCGCCGGACTCGTTCGTCGAGAACGGCCGGCAGGCCGACGCCTCCTCGATCATCACCGTCATTCGGTCGCGGGCCCAGCGAGACCCGCAGTTTCGCGCCCTCGTCGAGCGCAACGACCGCAACGACAACGGCATCCCCGACGACAACCTCGAAACGATATACGACTACCTGCTATCCTCCTCGAGTCGTTCGGAGGCGCTGACCTACATCACCGAGGACTACTCGAGCGCCAAGGTGGTCTACTCGGTCGAAGCCGACGCCAGCCAGAGCGAGATTCGCCAGAACGCACAGACGGTCGCCAGCCGCTATCGCTACACCGCCATCGCGACCGGCCAGACCATCGTCTTCGAGGCCGTCTCGGACCTCATCCTCCGGTCGGCGCTCGTGAGCCTGGCCCTGGCGCTGATCGGCTCGGCGGTCTTCCTGCTGCTCATGTACTGGATCCTCGAAGGCCGCGCGTCGCTCGCCATCGCGAACATCGTCCCCATCGTGGTGACCGTTGCCTTCCTGGCGGGGACGATGCGCTACGTCGGCATCGCGTTCAACGCGCTGACGGCGACCATCCTCGCCATCACCATCGGGATGGGTATCGACTACTCCGTCCACGTCGTCCACCGTTTCGCCGACGAACGCCACGAACACGACCTGGAGACGGCACTCGACCGGACCGTCCGCGGGACCGGCGGCGCGCTGCTGGGGAGCATGCTCACCACCGTCTTCGGCATCGGCGTCCTCGCGCTGGCGGTGTTCCCCGCCATCGGCCAGTTCGGCGTCCTGACCGGCCTGAGCATCGTCTACGCGTTCCTGTCGTCGCTGGTCGTCCTGCCCTCGACGCTCGTGCTGTGGGACCGGGCGGTCACCCGCCGAGGATCGGGCCTGCTAGAGCGTGGCCGTCCCGACGTCGCCGGCCAGAACGCGACCGATCCCGATCCCGACGTCGACGATTGAAACCTTTACTTTCCCGCACGACCACGGCTCGATATGAGCATTCACGTAGTCGTCGTCGGGGCCTACGGCAGCGCCGGCGCGGCGGTCGCCGGCGAACTGGCCGAGCGCGACGACATCGAACTCACGCTCGTCGACGACGGCGACCCCGGCGGCGGCCTCTGTATCCTGCGGGGCTGTATGCCGAGCAAGGAAGTCCTCTCGGCGGGCGCACACCGCTTTCGGGCACGCCACGACGACCGGCTGGTCGGCGACCTCCCCGAAATCGACCTCGAAGCGACCGTCGATCGCAAAGACGACCACGTCCTCTCGTGGGCGGGCCACCGCCGGGAGTCGATTCACGAACTCGCCGAGCACGACGGCGTCGAGTTCATTCACGACACCGCGCGGTTCGTCGACGACCACACCGTCGCTGTCGACGGCCGGGAGATCGAGGCCGACTACGTCGTCGTCGCGACGGGGTCGGTCGTCAACGTCCCGGACGTCCCCGGCATCGAATCGGTCGACTACGTGACCAGCGCGGAGGTACTCGACGCCACCGAGTTCCCCGACTCCGGCATCGTCATGGGCTTTGGCTACGTCGGACTCGAACTCGTCCCCTACCTCGCCGAGGCCGGCGGGATGGACCTCACCGTGGTCGAACACGACGACCATCCCATCGACGAGGCCGACCCCGCGTTCGGCGAGACGGCGCTCGAACTGTACCGCGACGCCTTCGACGTGGCGATCCCGACGAACGTCTACGAGAAACGACTCGAACCGACCGACGACGGCGGCGTCCGACTGTACCTGGAGAGCGAAAACGGCGAGCGGACCGTCGAGGCCGACCGGCTGTTCCTGTTCACCGGTCGCCGTCCCAACCTCGACAATCTGGGGCTCGACAACACCGCGCTCGAACCCGGTCCGGACTGGGTCGCGGAGACGATGCAGGCCCGTGACGACGACCGCACCTTCGTCGTCGGGGACGTCAACGGCAAGGAACCCATCCTCCACGTCGCCAAAGAACAGGGCTTTCGGGCCGCCGACAACATCGTCGCCCACGCCAACGGCGACGACCTTCAGCCCTACGAGAACGTCCACCATCACGTCATCTTCTCCGGACTCGGGGTCTACCCGTTCGCGCGCGTCGGCCACACCGCAGACAGCGCCCACGAGGCCGGTTACGACGTCGCCGTTACCACCCGCCAGGCCAGCGACGACGGCGTCTTCAAGAGCAAGGACGTCCCCGAAGGACTGGCGAGACTGGTCGTCGACCGCACCGACGGCACCGTCCTGGGCTACCAGGGTCTGCACTACCACGCCGACGTGATGGCCAAAACCATGCAGGTACTCGTCGAACTCGGAATCGACGTCCGGGAGGTTCCCGATCGGGCGTACCACCCGACGACGCCGGAGATCATCGACGGCCTGGTCCGGGAGTGCGCCGCGGCCGTCGAGGAGTGACGGCCCGGACGGTACGCGAGGAACACCGCTCGGTCACGCGAGTTCGACGCCGGTGAACTCAAAGCGTGCGCCGCCGGTCTCGCTGTCGGTGACGCGCACCTCCCAGCCGTGGGCGCTGGCCACCTGTTCGACGATGTTCAGCCCGAGACCCGTGCCGCCCTCGCTCGTCGAGTAGCCGGTCTCGAAGATTCGCTCGCGGTCGCCCTCGGGGATGCCCGGTCCGTCGTCGGCGACGTAGAAGCCGCCCTCGACGAACGACGAGAGGTCGCCGCTCTCCGCGGACGAGGAGGGATCACCGCTCTCCGCGGACGACACCGTCCCGTCGTCGATCGGGCCGACCCGCACCGTCACGGGACCATCGCTGTGCTCCACCGCGTTGCGAAAGAGGTTCTCTAGCAGTTGCGCGATCCGCTCTCGGTCGGCGACGAGGGTGAACGCCGCGTCGACCGAGAGCGACGACGGGCCGGTCGCGACGTTGCCCCAGCACCGTTCGATCACCGGCCGCATCGCGATCGGTTCGGGTTCCTCGACGACCCGTCCCTGGCGTGCCATCGCCAGCACCTTCTCGATGAGGGCGTCCATGCGCTCGATTGCGTCGTCGAGTTTCTCGACGCGCTCGTCGTTGTACTCCCTCGCCAGCAGTTCGGCGTAGCCGCTGGCGACGTTCAACGGGTTCCGGAGGTCGTGGCTGACGATGCTGGCGAACTCTTCGAGGCGGTCGTTTTGTCGCTGGAGCCTGCGTTCGCGGTCCTTTCGGTCGGTGATGTCCGTGTAGATCGTGTATCCCTCCGGCGGATCGCCGTCCCGCAGGACGACGTCGAGCTGGAAGTCCCGGACGCCGTCGACCGTCTGGCGCTCGACGACGGTCGTGAGTTCCCCCTCGTCGAGAACGCGGTCGGTGACACTCTCGGCGTCCGCGTGGTCGGGGGCGATGTAGTCCCGAAGGGGCTCGCCTTCGACCGCCGCGACGTCGAGGCCGAACGTCTCCTCGAACGCCTCGTTGACGTTCCGGACGACGAGGTCGTCGCCGTCGACGACGCCGTGGACGACCGGATTCGGGAGGTTCTGAAACAGCGTGACGAAGCGGTCGCGTTCCGCCTGGAGTCGCGTTCGGTGGCGCTTGTGGTCGGTGACGTCGTTCAGCAACACCAACGAAGCCGCCGACCCGCGGTAGGTCACCGGTATCCCGGTCGTGAGGCTGTATCGCGTGTCGGCATCGGCGTCGTCACCTCGTGGAGCGACGCGGTACTCGACCGGTTCGGTGGTCGGCTGGTGCTCCTCGAAGACGCGTCGCATCCGTTCGGCCGCGACCTCGCGTTGCTCGGACGCGATGAACGACAGCGATCGCTCTCCGACCAGCGCGTCACCGTCGGGAACCCCGACCAGGTCCGCGGCCCGGTCGTTGGCGTATCGGATCGTCGCGTCCTCGTCGTGAATCAGGATCGGCGTCGGCGCGGCGTCCACGAGCGACTCGTAGATGCGGTCCCGACGAGTCCGCTCGACGAACGTCTCCGCGACCGACCGTGCCAGGTCCGGCCGTTCGTCCTCGAGGACGGTGACCGGGACGTCGACGTCGCCCACGAGGTCCGAGAGGGAGCCGTCGCCGGCGAGCGCACCGTCGACGCCGATCACGCAGGCGACGCCGTTCGCCGAGTGCCGACGCACCTCCTCGGGGTCCGTCGTGACGAGCACGTCGAGTGCGTCGGTGTCGGCCGCGAGTGCGCGCAACGTGGCCGCCGCTTCGTCGTCCGCGTCGCCGACGTACAGGATTCGGGCCGAGCCGGTGCGTTCAGTCATTGGAGTGACCAGTACCTTCGATCCCCTACCTCGCGTACCCCGTATCCGTTCCCCAGCGGTACTCGCCCCATGATATTAAATGCCACGGTGACGCTGGCGGGGACAACGGCTACGCGCCGTCGCCCGACGGCCGGAGATCGAGCGGTTTGACCCAGCGATACCACGCAATCGCCACTAGTCCACCGTACCCGACGATCCACACCACGACCGACAGCGTTCCGTAGCCGGCGACCGTCAGCGCGTAATCGACGAGTCCGATTGCGACGAGACCGACGACGAACAGCAGTATCGCGAGGTTGCGACGGTTCACCGCCCGCACCCCCGGCCGCCGCGAGTGCGGGTCTCGTCCGTGAACGTGGGAAGCATAGGCGACCGTAGGTCGTCGCCGTTTAATCGCCTTTCCGTTCGACCCGCTCGTGCGGATCGGCACCATTTCGTCCCGACCGCTGGCCGAAACGGGCGACGAACGACCGGGACACAGCGTGACGACGTTGTCGAGGACGTGTGCGTCCGCCACGTCGTAGCCGTCGTGCTCGCGGAACAGTCGTACCGAGACGAGATGGTGGACGTCTGGGTTGCGACCGAGTTCGTCGTGAACCGTGCTGTTGTGGATACCTAATCCTCGCCTCGAAGCGAACGCTCTGTTGCACGTCGGACACTCGTACTCGGCCACCCATTTAATAAAGTCCGGGTGCGAGAATCGAACCCGCGTCTCAGCCTCCACAAGGCTGAAGGATAGTCCACTACCCTAACCCGGACACGCGGGAAGCACTCGTAGATATTGGCGAACGAGCCAAATACGTTACGACTCCCGTCCGTGGTGTTTTTGTCTCACAAGCGCCTGCGTTCGGACGTGGCCATCACCGACAAAATCTACGTGAAGAACCACCGCCAACTCGCCTCCCAGCTAGAGACGTCGTTCCCGAAGGGGGCGTTCAAGGGGGCGACGCTGGATTTGCTGTTTCGCGGCGAGAGCCTCGCGAAACTCGACGACGCCAGCCGCGAGCGGGTGCTCGATTTCGCGGAGGACTTCATGGATTGCGATTGTGAGGCCAATCCCCACTGCGGCCATCCCGAGGAGAAGTTCGTCCAGTACCTGCTGGAACTCCGGGCACAGGGGCTGGGACCGGACGCCATCGTCGACGTGATGGGCGACGACTACATGCTGTACGCCTATCCCGGCGACGTGCTGTCGTTTCTGGACGATTCGGTCCGGACGCTCGAAGCGGTCGAGACGCTGGCGGACGTCGACGGCCGCGAGGACGTCGCCGAACGGACGCGAGAACGGAAACGAGAGCTGATTCGGTAGAACGGACGGCTAGATCGAGTAATCGTCGAACTCGCGGCCGATGCGGTAGGCGGTCTCGTCGTCCTCCTCGCCGTCGAGATCCTCTAGCTGGACGACGTCTTCCTGGTCGTGTTCGTCGAGTTGCTGGCGGAGTTTGGTCACGTAGCGTTTGTGCTCTTCGAGTTGCTCGCGGAGGTGTTCGGCTTCGAGTTCGAGTCGTTCGTGTTCGCGGATGAAACTCTTCGGGACCTCGACTTTCGGCGGGAAGCTCTCGCCGTCGTCGGTCGCGGTTCCCTCCGTGAGTTCGTGCTCGGGCGCGACCTCGACTTGCCCGTCGTGGGAGACCAGCATGTCGACGTAATCGCGAAAGACCGCAGACAGCGAGATGTCGCGCTCCTCCGCGATGTCCCGGAGCGTCTCGAATTTCTCCTGGCTCACCCGGAAGG
>JBDGSB010000102.1:0-15184 GCA_042217765.1 Haloarculaceae archaeon
GCCGATGAACTTGTGGACGAGTTCGGAGCCGGCCATCTTGATGAAGGTGGCGTCTGTCTGGTTGGCGACGGCTTTGGCCAGCATCGTCTTGCCCGTCCCCGGCGGCCCGTGCAACAGCACGCCCGACGGCGGGTCGATGCCGACTTCGGTGAACATCTCGGGGCTTTTCAGGGGCATCTCGACGGTCTCGCGGACCTCGTCCATCTGGCCTTCGATGCCGCCGATGTCCTGGTAAGTGACGCCGGGACTCTCCTCGACTTGCATCACGCGGGCGCGGACGTCCGTCTCGTCGTCCAGCGCCTTCACGATAGACAGGGAGTTGTTCACCGCGACCCGGGAGTCGGGTTCGAGGTCCTCGCGCATCTCGTCGGTGACCTCCGTGAGCGCCTCCTGGTTGTTGCCGTGTTGCTTGATGATGACACCCTCGTCGGTCATCTCCTGAACGGTCGCGACGAACAGCGGCGACTGCTTGAGCTTCTTGTTCTCGTGGGTCAGCCGCTCTAGTTTCTGCTGGTACTTGTTGTTCTCGGCGTTGGCGTCCAGCAGTTTGTCCCGCATGTCCTCGTTCTGGGACTCGAGGACCTCGAGCCGTTCTTCGAGAGCTTCGATTTTCTCCTGCTGCGACGCGTCGTCGTCGTACGGCAGGTCCACCTCGTCCACGGTGTCACTCATTACGCCGCCCCTAGCGGCCGGGATAATAAGAGGCTTCGGGTCACCCCAGAAACTTGCTGTCCGCAGGTGATACGACGATTCCGCCCGCCGTTTGCGGCTTTTATTGCCGCATGTCACCACGCCACACAGGACCATATTGCCGGTGAATGCCCGACAGTCATCAAACCAAAGGGGAAATATTATTAAGCCGTATCGAATATGGGCGACTAGCATGAGCACGATGGAGACGTCACCGGCCGAACCCGACGCAGGGGACTGGGAGGCAGTCCGCGACCTGCCGCCCAGCGCGAAATTAGTGGCGAAGACGCTCGAGTACAACGACGCGCTGACCCAGAGCCAACTCGCCGACGAGACGCTGTTGCCCGCCCGCACCGTGCGCTACGCGCTGAGCCGCCTCGAAGACGTCGGCGTCGTCGACTCCCGGTTCTCCTTCGCGGACGCGCGCAAACGCATCTACACGCTGACCATCGAGTGACGCCCACGCGCTGACCATTACTTTCACCGCGGTCGCGGAACCACTTTAAGACGTGCCGGCGTAGCCAGCGACGATCGATGACGCGGGTGATACACACGGGAGACACGCACCTCGGCTACCAGCAGTACCACGTCCCCGCTCGTCGCGAGGACTTCGAGGCGGCGTTCGAGCGGGTCGTCGAGGACGCGATCGACGACGACGTCGACGCCGTGATCCACGCCGGCGACCTCTTTCACGACCGGCGGCCGAGCCTGGAGGACATCATGGAGACCCTGTCGATCCTGCGGCGACTCGACGACGCGGGCGTGCCGTTTCTCGCCGTCGTCGGCAACCACGAGGGCAAACGCGACGTCCAGTGGCTCGACCTCTTCGAGTCGCTGGGGCTGGCGACTCACCTCGGACGCGATCCCGTGGTCGTCGACGACACCGCCTTCTACGGGCTCGACTTCGTCCCGCGCTCGCGACGAGACGACTTCGAGCCGGACTTCGAGCCGACCGACGCCGACCACGCCGCGCTGGTCGCCCACGGCCTGTTCGAGCCGTTCGACCTCGGGGAGTGGGACGCCACGGAGATACTCGATCCCTCGCCCGTGGCGTTCGACGCGATGCTGCTGGGCGACAACCACACGCCGGGCACGAAACGCGTCGACGGCACCTGGCTCACCTACTGCGGGTCGACCGAACGCACCAGCGCCAGCGAGCGCGACGAGCGCGGGTACAACCTCGTCGTCTTCGATGGGGACGTCGACGTCCGTCGGCGCGGCCTCGACACCCGCGAGTTCGTCTTCGTCGACGTCACCCTCCGGGAGGGCGAGGGCGTCGAACGCGTCCGCAACCGGGTCGGCGAGTACGACCTCGACGGCGCCGTCGTCGTCGTCACCGTCGAGGGCGACGGCGAGTCGTTCGCGCCGGCAACCGTCGAGGAGTACGCCGCCGAACGGGGGGCCCTGGTCGCCCGCGTCAACGACCGCCGCGACCTCGACGACGCCACCGAAGTCGCCGATGTGAGCTTCGCCGACCCCGACGACGCCGTCGCCGAGCGCGTGCGCGAACTCGGCCTCAGCGACGCCGCCCGCGACCTCGACGAGACCGTCCGGGCGAGCAAGGTGGCCGACTCGAACGTCGCCGAGACCGTCGAACGACGCGTCCGCGACCTCGTCGAAGACGGCGACGTAGACGCCTTCGAATCGGCCGCAGACGCGAGCGGTGACGAGGACGCGGGCGGGACCGACGTCGCCAGCGGCGAGACCGACGGCGAGCCGACAGGCACGACCGACTCGGGCGGGCAGTCGTCAGTGGAGGAGTTCCTGTGAGGTTCGACCGCATCAGCCTGCGGAACTTCAAGTGCTACGGCGACGTCGACCTGCGGCTCGACGACGGCGTGACGGTCATCCACGGGCTGAACGGCAGCGGCAAGTCCTCGCTGCTAGAGGCGGCCTTCTTCGCGCTGTACGGCGCGCGCGGCATCGACCAGACTCTACAGGAGGTGCTGACCATCGGCGAGGACGAACTCGTCGTCGAACTCTGGTTCACCTTCGAGGGCGGAAGTTATCACGTCAAGCGACGCCGGCGGGTCTCCGACGGTCGGGTGACGACCAGCGAGGACGTCCTGGAGACGCCCGACGGCACGGTCGAGGGCGCACAGGACGTCGAGGCGTACGTCCGGAACCTGCTGCGGATGGACTCGGAGGCGTTCGTCAACTGCGCGTACGTCCGCCAGGGCGAGGTGAACAAGCTCATCAACGCCTCGCCCGGCGACCGCCAGGAGATGATCGACGACCTCCTGCAACTCGGAAAGCTCGAACGGTACCGCCAGCGCGCGAGCGAGGCCCGCGTCGGCGTGGGCCGCGTCCAGGACACCAAAGAGGGCGAACTCTCGAAGATCGACTCCCAGATCGAAGCCAAGGAGTCGAAGGACCTCCACGCGCGGCTGAACGACCTCGAAACGGACCTCTCGGAGGTCGACGACGAGATCGAACGCTTCGAGGACAACCGCGAGACCGCCCAGGAGACCCTCGACGACGCCGAGCGGGTGCTAGAGGAGTACGAGGAGAAACGCGAGGAACTGGAGACGCTCGCGACCGAAATCGAGGACCTCCGGGACGAAATTTCGGCGACCGAGCGCGAACGCGAGGACCTGAAAGACCGCCTCACCGAGACGCGCGACCGCATCGACGACCTCGAAGACGAACGCGAGGACCTGCTGGATGCGACCGACCTCTCGGAGGCCACCGAATCGGCCGTCGACGACCGGATCGCGAGCCTGCGCGAGCGGGTCGAGGAAATCGGCGAGGAGCTACAGGCCCACGTCGAGGCGCGCCAGGAACACGCCAGCGCCGCGGAGTCGCTCGCGGAGACGGCCGACGACCTCGAATCGCGGGCGACCGAGAAGCGCGAGGAGGCCGACGACCTCGAAGTGGCCATCGAGGACCGCGAGGCGAAACTGGCCGACCGCCGGGAACGGCTGGCCGACCTCGACGACGAAATCGACGACCTGCAGGCGTCCTTCGAGGACGCGCCGGTGGCGTTCGGCGAGGCGGCGGCGTATCTGGAGGACCTGCGGAGCGACCTCGAGGAGTGCCGCGAGGAGGAGACTGACCTGCGGAGCGACCTCCAGCGCACGCGCGACGCCGTCGAGCGGGCCGAGGCGCTGCTAGAGGACGGCAAGTGTCCCGAGTGCGGCCAGGACGTCGAGGGCTCGCCCCACGTCGCGTCGCTGACCGAGGACCGCGAGGCCGTCGCGGACCTGGAAGCCGACCTCGAAGCCGTCCGCGAGCGCCGGATCGACCTCGAAACCCGCATCGAACGCGCCGAGGACCTCCGTGAGACCGAACGCGAGGTCGAACGGCTCCGGAGCAACCGCGAGGACCTGCAACCGCTGATCGAACAGCAGGCCGAGGACCTCGACGACGACCGCGAACGGGTCGACCGACTCCGCGAGGCGGCCGACGACCTCGACGAGCGGGCCGCCGAGAAGCGCGAGGACGCCGCGACCGAACGCGACCGCGCCGACGAGGTGCGCGAGGAGATCGCCGCGTGTAACCGGCGACAGACGGAGGCGAAAGACGCCATCGAGACCCTAGAGGAGCTACGGTCGGTTCTCGACGACCTCGACGACGTCCGCGCGACCGTCGAGGAATGTCGCGAAAAGCGTTCGAGCAAGGCCGACCTCAACGACGAGCGCCGCGAGCGACTCGCCGAGAAGCGCGACCGCCGCGAGCAACTGCGGGAGGCCTACGACGAGTCGACCGTCGAACAGGCCCGCGAGGAGCGGTCCCGCGCACGGCAGTACCTGGAGCAAGTCGAGGAGCAACTCGCGGACCTGCGCGAGCGCCGGGACGACCTCGTCGGGGCCATCGAGCGGACGAAGGGCGAACTCGACGACCTCGACGACCTCCGCGCGGAGCGCGACGACCTGCAGGCGACGGTCGAACGGCTGCAATCGCTGTACGACGAAGCCGAGCAGCTAGCGGAGTTGTACGGGACGGTCAAGGCCGATCTCCGCCAGCACAACGTCGAGACGCTCCAGTGGATGCTCAACGACACCTTCTCGCTTTTGTACCAGAACGCCTCCTACTCGCACATCGAGTTGAGCGGCGACTACGAACTCACCGTCTACCAGAAGGACGGCGAGCCCCTGGACCCCGAGCAACTGTCGGGGGGCGAGCGGGCGCTGTTCAACCTCAGCCTCCGTAGCGCCATCTACCGGCTGCTGTCGGAGGGCATCGAGGGCGCGGCCCCCATGCCGCCGCTCATCCTCGACGAGCCGACGGTGTTTCTCGATTCGGGCCACGTCTCGAAACTGCTCGATTTGGTCGCGGAGATGCGGTCGCTGGGCGTCGACCAGATACTCGTGGTCAGTCACGACGAGGAACTGGTCGGCGCGGCCGACGACCTCGTGCGCGTCCGCAAGGACCCCACGTCGAACCGCTCGACGGTCGAGCGGACCGAGCGGCCGGTCGTCGAGGCCGAGTGACGGTCAGTCGGTGCGACGAAGCGATTCGAGCGCGTCGCTGGCCGTTTCGGTCGTCCGGTAGCCGCGTTCGCCCGCGACGTCGGTTTCCTCGATCAGGCCGGCGACCCGAAACTCCGCCAGCAGGCCGTGCAGGTCGCTCTCACAGAGATCGTACTCCGTCAGGAGCGTCCGGACCGCGAGTGGGCCGGTCCGGTCGAGTTCGAGTAGCAGGCCGAGCGTCCGGTCGCTCGTGGTCGCCCGTAGGACGCGACGGACGGCCGGGTCGACCCTGGCGGCGGCCGTCTCTAGTGGCGACTCGCCGTCGGCGGGTTCGAGACGGTCGTTCGGGAGGTGTCGGTCCTCGCCGGTCGCGGGGTCGCGAACGAGGCTCGACTCCGCGGACTCCTTCAAAAGCAGGTATCGGTTGCCGGCGTCGTCGCGGACCGTTCGCATGGCCGGCGGTAGCGGACCGCGGGGGTTAGCCGTTGCGGTCGTGGCCGTAATCGTTCCCGTCGCCGTGGTCGAGGTCGCCACTGTCGTCGTTGTCGAAGTCACGCTCGGGAATCTCGCCGGCCCGGTACCGGCGGTAGGTCCGGTAGCCGTATCCGAACGCGAGCGCTCCGATGGCGAAGACTGCACCGCCGATCAGGAGTCGGTCCCGGGAGTACACCAACGTCGGCCCGAGCGCCAGCGCGAACAGCGCGAGGTCGAACGTGGCCACGAGCTTCCAGAACAGCACTCTCACCCCGGGATCGAGCGTCGCGTCCGTCTCCGTGGGGTCGGGTGCCTGCGGAACGTCGACGCTCGGACCGAGCGAGTCCGGATCGAACTCCTCGGGTTCGCGTGGCGACTCACCGAGGATGGTGTCGTCGTCGCTGGACGGTCCGGGCACGGTCGGTCGTTGGAGCGGGGACCCGAAACCGTTGCCGGTTTAGACCAGTTCTTGCAGCGGGAGGGTTTCGTCGGACTGGACCCACGCGAGCGGATTCTCGACGTCGTAGAAGACGACGCCGTCGTCGGCCTCGTACGCGCCCGTCGTCCGGACAGCGTCAGGCAGTGCGGGCGTCGTTCGCAGGGCGTCACCGTCCTCGGGCGGGTTCGGTCGCGCGTTGTCGGTCATCGTTGCGGGGTATGGAACCACTTGCCATAGGCTTTCCGGCGGCGGCAGACGACGTTCGCGCCCGGACGCGACGGCCCCGACCACTGGGATTTTAATCGGGGGGCGCAAACGGGTGAGCAAGATGGAACAGCGTACGCTTGGGGGGTACGGCGGGGGCGACGCCGATCGCCCCGACGACGAGGCCGCCGCCGTCGCCGGCAACGGAGGGAGCGGTGCCGCGGTCGTCGACACCGACCGGTTCCGCTATCCCGACGCCGACGGAACGACGGAACTGGCCGTGATGCAGGTCGACTACACGGTCGAGGGCGGCGGCGACGACGAGTTCCCCGTCGTACACGTGTTCGGGCGCACGCGCGAGAACGAGGCCGTCCACGTCGAGGTCTACGAGTTCCGCCCGTACTTCTACGCGCCGACCGCCACCCTGCAGGGACCACCCGAAGAAGAATACGACCGCCTCACCGGCAGCGAACCCGGCTACGAGTCCATTCGCGGCGAGAACCTGACCAAAATATTCGGCCAGACGCCCCGCGACGTCGGCCAGATCCGCGACGAGTTCGACCACTACGAGGCCGACATCCTGTTTCCCAACCGGCTTCTCATCGACAAGGACGTCACTAGCGGCATCAGCGTACCGGACCGTCGGACTGGCGACGGGCGGATTCGCGTCCCCCACACCGAGGTCGAACCCGTCGACGTCCAGGCGACTCCGCGAGTGAACTTCTTCGACATCGAGGTCGACGACCGGTCGGGCTTCCCCGAAGACGGCGAGGAACCGATCGTCTGTCTCACCAGCCACGATTCCTACCGCGACGAGTACGTCGTCTGGCTGTACGAAGCGCCCGACGGGAACGAGGGGCCGGATCGGCTCGACGGCTACGACCCGATTCGGGGCGTTATCGACGTCGACGTCCGTCGGTTCGACGAAGAGGAGGCGATGCTCGAGGCGTTCGTCGACTACCTCGACGAGACCGACGTCGATCTCATGTCTGGCTGGAACTTCGAGGATTTCGACGCGCCGTACCTCGTCGACCGCCTGAACGAACTCGACGGGCCACACCACGACTACGACCTGAACCCCGACCGCCTCTCCCGAGTGAACGAGGTGTGGGACAGTGGCTGGGGCGGCCCGGACGTCAAGGGCCGGGTCGTGTTCGACCTGCTGTACGCCTACAAGCGTACCCAGTTCACCGAACTCGAATCCTACCGGCTGGACGCCGTCGGCGAGACCGAACTCGGCGTCGGCAAGGAACGGTATTCGGGCGACATCGGCGACCTCTGGGAGGACGACCCCGAGCGACTGTTGGAGTACAACCTCCGAGACGTCGAACTGTGCGTCGAGTTGAACCGCGAGCAGGACATCATCCCCTTCTGGGACGAGGTCCGCACCTTCGTCGGCTGCAAGATAGAGGACGCCACCACGCCCGGCGACGCCGTCGACATGTACGTCCTGCACAAACTCCACGGCGAGTTCGCGCTGCCCTCGAAGGGCAACCAAGAGAGCGAGGACTACGAGGGCGGGGCGGTCTTCGACCCGATTACCGGCGTGCGCGAGAACGTGACGGTGCTGGATTTGAAGTCGCTATACCCGATGTGCATGGTGACCGTCAACGCCTCGCCCGAGACGAAGGTCGACCCCGACGAGTACGACGGTGACACCTACGTCGCGCCCAACGGCACCCACTTCCGGAAGGAACCGGACGGCGTCATTCGGGAGATGGTCGACGAACTGCTGACCGAGCGCGAGGAGAAGAAGGCGTTGCGAAACGAGAACGACCCCGACAGCGACGAGTACGAGCGATTCGACCGCCAGCAGGCGGCCGTCAAGGTGATCATGAACTGTTTCACGCCGGATACGGAGGTACTCACCCCCGATGGCGTCCACGACATACGGGACCTCGAAGTCGGTGACGACGTCTACTCGCTGGATCCCGACACGATGGAGATGGAGGTCAAGCCGGTCGTCGAGACGTACGCCTATCCCGACTACCGGGGCGAACTCGTCGACGTCGAGACGAGCAAAATCGACCTCTCGGTGACGCCCAACCACCGGATGCTCGTCCGGAAGAATGATAAAAACGGGATTTCTGAGGATGGGTGGAGTTTCGTGGAAGCGGGCGAACTCTACGACTACTGTCACTACGAGATGCCCCACGATTGGGAGTTCGAACACACCGACGAACTTCCGGGAACAATCGACATTGGTTCACTGGCAAGAGAACACACCGATACGTCTCTCACGCTCGCTGACGGAGGCACGAAGACTGCTGCTCGCTATGGAACTCCGAATATTCAGCAAACAGTCGAGACGGATGACTTTCTAACATTCCTTGCATGGTACATCACGGAGGGAAGCGTTTACCGTGCGAAAACGGCAAACTATCGGGTCAAAATAGCCCAGGAAGATGAAACCAATCGGGCGGAGATTGAATCGCTCGTTGACCGTCTTGTTGACTACCACTATACCACTGACAGGAGTGTTAGCTTCTCTAGTAAAATCTGGGCGACTCTGCTCGAAGTACTGTGTGGCGATAAAAGTGATACGAAGCGAATTCCTGACATCGTATTCAGGGCTTCTGAGGAACAGAAGCGGGAATTTTTGAGTGTCTTGATCGAAGGCGATGGCGACAGGCAACTGAACTCCTGGCGTTACTCAACAATGAGCGAGGAACTCCGCGATGACGTACTAAAACTGTGTACTCATCTGGGTCTTACCGCAAACTACAATTATGACAGTGGTGTCTGGCGTATCTATTGTACAGAAGATACCGCGAACTCGTTCCGAATGCATCGTAGTGGGTCTCTGAGTGAGGCTACTGACGGCGTCTATTGTGTCTCAGTTAAAGACAACAACACTCTATTAGCTGGACGCAACGGCAAATTCCAATGTGTGGGGAACTCGTTGTACGGCGTCCTCGGCTGGGACCGCTTCCGTCTCTACGACCGCGAGATGGGTGCCGCCGTCACTGCGACGGGCCGCGACGTCATCGAGTACACCGAACAGGTCGCCAACGAACAGGGCTACGAGGTGGCATACGGCGACAGTGTTACAGGGGACCGTCCGGTCGTCGTCCGTGACGACGAGCAACGAATTCGAATCGTCCCTATCGAGGAGTTGTTCCAACAGGCGAAACAGTCCGAAGCGGCCTTGCAAGCAGCCCCTGATGGGGGTACTGAAGCGCAGACACGCAAGGAGAAACGACCGCTTCCCGACTGGGAGGCCCTGTCACTTTCCGACGACGGTACTGCGGAGTGGCAGCCGATAGATCGAGTGATTCGCCATCGGACAAGCAAAGACGTCGTGAAATTGCAGCACAAGTTCGGTGAATCCACGACGACGCGTGACCACTCCTATGTCGTCGAACGAGATGGGGAGTACGTCGAGCGAACTCCGTCAGAGGTCGACGAACCACTACGAATTTCGGGACTCCCCGAAGTCGAGAGCGTCGAAACCATCGACGTGTACGAGGTTCTCGACGGGTACACGAGGAAGTACGAGGACGGCCGCAGTGTCGGGAGCGAAGAAGCCGAGACGAAGGTCAAACGTGTCCATGCCAACGATGAATACGTCTGGTTCGGTCACGAGCACCACGGTACGCTTGATTCGACAGTCAAGGTCAAGCGGTACATCGATATCGAGAGTGACGACGGCCTGTCACTAGTGCGTCTCCTCGCGGCCTACGTCGCCGAGGGAAGTGCTACGACTGTTGAGACCTCGGCTTCGAATTTCGGAGCCAGTATTTCCGAATCACGCCGCGACTGGCTCCAGCAGATTCGAGACGATTACCACCGCCTGTTCACGAACGCCACGGCGAACATCGTCGAGAGCGACTCGAAGGACACGCGAACCGTGACGTACGAAAATCAAGACGGCAACGCACGCATTGCGTACGACGACCGGACGCTGAAAGTACAGATGATGAATGAACTCGCGGCGGTCTTCTTCAAGGAGTTCGTGGGCCAAACTTCGCGTCGCAAACAAATCCCCTCGTTCGTCTATCACCTCCCTGATCCAGAGCAGTCGTTGTTTCTTGACGTTCTCGTCGAGGGTGATGGCTCGCGGGAGTTCCCACACTACAGCGACGAGTATGCGGAGCGAAACTTCTCCTACGAAACGACGAGTCGCAGACTTGCCGCCGGTGTCTCGACGTTGTTGACCCAAAGAGACAGAAACTATTCGCTCAAATATCGAGACGAAAAAGACTCGTATACCATTCGAACCTGTGAATTCTATCGCTCCGGACGCGCACCTGTCCTGTCTGATGTCGAGTACGATGGGTACGTGTACGACCTGAGTGTCGCAGAGAACGACAACTTCGTGGATGGTGTCGGTGGTGTCGTTCTTCATAACACTGACTCGGTCATGTTAGAAATTGGGGATGTGTCACCTGACGACGTCGAAGGAGACGTCGAGGTCACCGACGAGATGCGCGAGAAGCACCCCGAGATGGACGACGAGGAACTGGAAACGATAGCGGCGACTATCCAGAAGGGATTCGAGCTGGAAGAAGCGATCAACGGCTCCTACGACGAGTTCGCGCTCGAACGGCTCAACGCCCAGTTCCACCGCTTCGAAATCGAATTCGAGAAGCTCTACCGGCGGTTCTTCCAGGCGGGCAAGAAAAAAAGATACGCCGGACACATCGTCTGGAAGGAGGGCAAGGACGTCGACGACGTGGACATCACGGGCTTCGAGTACCAGCGCTCGGACATTGCGCCGGTCACGAAGGAGGTCCAGAAGGAAGTCATCGACCGCATCGTCCACGGCGACGACCTGGAGTCGCTGAAAGACTACGTCCACGACGTCATCGAGGACTTCCGGTCCGGCGCGTACAGCCACGACGACATCGCCATCCCCGGCGGCATCGGCAAGCGACTGGACAACTACGACACCGACACGGCCCACGTCCGCGGGGCGAAGTACGCCAACCTCCTGCTGGGGACGAACTTCCAGCGCGGCAGCAAACCCAAACGGCTCTACCTGAAGAAGGTGCATCCCGACTTCTTCGAACGCGTCGAACGCGAGCAGGGACTGGACCCCTCGGAGGATCCCCTCTACGGGGAGTTCAAGCGCGATCCCGACGTCATCTGCTTCGAGTACCCCGACCAGATTCCCGACGCCTTCGAGGTGGACTACGACAAGATGCTCGATAAGACGCTGAAGGGACCGATCGCCCGCATTCTAGAGGCCCTGGACGTCACCTGGGAGGAGGTCAAAAGCGGCCAGGAACAGACCGGACTCGGCAACTTCATGTAGCCTCCGGGGCGCGAGAGTGGAACCGTCGAGGTTTTCGGGCTGATCGAAGCGCCGCCATGCAGTGTGCAAACGTCATGGCGAGCGCTCGCTCGCTATCCCGTTCGATGCGGAAAGTGGAAAATAGTTTTTCCGAATTACAAACCTCTATACGGGCAGATACGAAAACTCTATAAGTCGCAGAACCCTGGTTTCGGACGACCTAAGAATACCATGGCAGTACTAGAGATCAGCGACCTCCACGCAGAGGTGGCCGAGGAAGACGGCGAACAGATTCTCGACGGCGTCGACCTCGAAGTCGAGTCCGGCGAAATTCACGCGCTGATGGGCCCAAACGGCAGCGGGAAGTCGACCACGGCGAAGATCATCGCCGGCCATCCCGCCTACGAGGTCACCCAGGGAGAGGTCCTGTTGCACCTCGAGGAAGACGAGTTCGAGGACGTCGAAATCGACGACGAGGACCGCACCTGGAACCTGCTGGAACTAGAGCCCAACGAGCGCGCGGCGCTGGGCGTCTTCCTGGGCTTTCAGTACCCCGCCGAGATCGAGGGCGTCACGATGGTGAACTTCCTGCGGACGGCGCTCAACGCCAAACTCGAAGAGCGCGAGGAGTTGTTCGAGGACGAGGAAGGCGACGAGGCCGACGCCGACGCCGAGGACGACGAGGGCTACGAGACCTCGCCGATGGAAGGGCCGGCCGACGAGGGCGAAATCGGCGTCGCGGAGTTCCAGGAGATCCTCCAGGCGAAGATGGAGCAACTGGACATGGACGAGTCGTTCGCCAACCGCTATCTCAACGCCGGCTTCTCCGGCGGCGAGAAAAAGCAAAACGAGGTGCTGCAGGCCGCCATCCTCGAACCCTCGATTGCGGTGCTCGACGAGATCGACTCCGGACTGGACATCGACCGCCTGCAAGACGTCTCCAACGGCATCAACGCCCTGCGCGACGAGCAGGGCACCGGCATCCTGCAGATCACCCACTACCAGCGAATCCTCGATTACGTCGAACCGGACCACGTCCACGTCATGCTCGACGGCCAGGTCGTCAAGTCCGGCGGTCCGGAACTCGCCGAGGAACTCGAAGACCACGGCTACGACTGGGTCCGCGAGGAAGTCTACGAGGCGGCCTGACGTAACCGAATACGGCTAGGACAGGGTCATAAAGCTAGAGAAACAAGATATCATACCATGAGTTCAGAGCAAGATCATCTCAAGGACGCGGACACGGAGGCTCGCTTCGAGTTCAAGAAAGAGGAGAAGTCGGCCTTCGAGACGGGCAAGGGTCTCACCGAGGAGACCATCCGTCTCATCAGCGAGGACAAAGACGAGCCCGAGTGGATGCTCGAACGCCGTCTCCGCGCGCTAGAACAGTTCAAGCAGATGCCGATGCCGACCGACTGGCCGGGCCAGCCCGACCTGAGCGAGGTCGACGTCGAGGAAATCGTTCCCTACATCCGGCCCGACATCGAGACCCGCGGCGGCGCGGAGTCCTGGGAGGACCTCCCCGAGGAGATTCAGGACACCTTCGACAAACTCGGCATCCCCGAGGCCGAGAAGAACGCCCTCTCGGGCGTCGGTGCCCAGTACGAGTCCGAAATCGTCTACCAGAACATGCAGGAGCGCTGGGAGGAGAAGGGCGTCATCTTCTGTGACATGGACAGGGCGGTCCAGGAACACGAGGACCTGGTCCGCGAGCACTTCATGACGACGTGCGTCCCCCCGAGCGACAACAAGTTCGCCGCGCTCCACGGCGCCGTCTGGTCCGGCGGGTCGTTCGTCTACGTCCCCGAGGACACGACCGTCGAGATGCCGGTCCAGGCGTACTTCCGGATGAACTCCGAGGGGATGGGCCAGTTCGAGCACACGCTCATCATCGCCGAGGAGAACTCCGAGGTCCACTACATCGAGGGCTGTTCGGCCCCGAAGTACTCGGCGTTCAACCTCCATTCGGGCGGCGTCGAGGTCTTCGTCGGCGAGGGCGCACACGTCCAGTACTCGACGGTGCAAAACTGGTCGAAGAACACCTACAACCTCAACACCAAACGCGCCATCGTCGAGGCCGACGGCACCATGGAGTGGGTCTCGGGCAGCATGGGCTCGAAGGCCACGATGCTGTACCCCTGCACCATCCTCAAAGGCCCCGGCGCGACGGACAACCACATCACCATCGCCTTCGCTGGCGACGGCCAGGACATCGACACCGGCGCGAAGGTGTATCACAACGCTCCGCACACGAAGTCGACCATCGAGTCCAAATCCATCAGCAAGGACGGCGGCCGCACCAACTACCGCGGCCTCGTTCACATGAGCGAGGGCGCCGAGCACTCCTCGACGTCCGTGGAGTGCGACGCGCTGATGTTCGACAACGAGTCCACGTCGGACACCATGCCGTACATGGAGATCCAGGAGTCGAAAGTCGACGTCGCCCACGAGGCGACCGTCGGCAAGATCGGCGACGAGGACGTCTTCTACCTCCAGAGCCGCGGGCTGGACGACGACGACGCCAAGCAGATGATCGTCGCCGGCTTCATCGAGCCCATCACCGAGGAGTTGCCCATCGAGTACGCGGTCGAACTCAACCGCCTCATCGAACTCGAAATGGAGGGGAGCCTCGGGTAACGCCCGGTTGGACCATGAGCACGCAGGTACACGCAAACCTCACGGAGGAGCAGGTAACGGAGATCAGCGAGCGCCTCGACGAACCCGACTGGCTGCGACGGACGCGCCTGGACGCCCTGGAGTCGCTCACGGACCTGGAGATGCCCGACGTCATCCGGACGCCGGGCCGGGACTGGACCAATCTCGACTCGCTCGACTACGAGTCGCTGGTCGATCCGCTGAACGCCGCCGAAGAGAAAGACCGCGTGGACGCCGAGGGCGTCGACGTGCTGGCCTGGAGCGACGCGCTCTCCGAACACGGCGACCTGATCGAGGAGCACTTCGGATCGGTCGTCGACACCCACCGCGACTACCTCACTGCGCTGTCGACGGCGCTGTTTAGCGCCGGTACCGTCGTCTACGTCCCCGAGGGCGTCGACGCGGAGGACGTCAAGATCCGGACGACGATGAACAGCCGGTCGCTGTTCAACTACACGCTCGTGATCACCGAGCCGTCGTCGTCGGTGACGATTCTAGAGCGACAGCGTACGGGCGAGGCGGCACGCGCCTCCGAGGAGTCGGGCGGCGATCGGTCGCGAGACGGCGAGCGCTACTACAGCGGCGTCGTCGAACTCGTCGCCGGCGAGAACTCGCAGGTCCAGTACGGCGCGCTGCAGAACCTCAGCGAGGAGACGTACAACTACTCGGTCAAGCGCGCCCACGCAGACACCTACGGCACGGTCAACTGGTTCGAGGGCAACCTCGGCTCCCGGCTGACCAAGACCAGCGTCGAGACGCGACTGGTCGGCGACGCGTCCGAGACGAAGATCGTCGGCGCGTTCTTCGGGCACAACGACCAGCACTTCGACCTGGGCTCGCGCGTCTGGCACGAGGCCGAACACACCGTCGCCGACCTCGTGACCCGCGGCGTGCTCGACGACCACGCGCGCTCGGTCTACGAGGGCGTCCAGCACGTCGGCACCGAAGCCTGGGACACCAACTCCTACCAGCGCGAGAACACCCTCATGTTGAGCGACGAGAGCGAGGCCGACGCCTCCCCGAAGCTCATCATCAACAACCACGACACCGAGGCCAGCCACTCCGCGACGGTCG
>JBDGSB010000085.1:0-14973 GCA_042217765.1 Haloarculaceae archaeon
GTTGTTGCTAGTGGTGTTGGGCTTCACCATCGCGACGATCGTCAACACCTTCGCGATGGAGGCGGCCGTCCTGTTCACGCCGGCGTTCCTGTTCGCGTTCCCCCGCGTCGTCCCCGGATTCCCCCACCTCCCGGTCAACGCGGCCATCGGACTGGCTCTGTTCGTCGAACTGTTCGGTTACTCGTCGTCGGTCGCCGCCTACTGGTACCGCCACCAGATCGACTTCAAGGTGGCGACGAAGGTCCTGGCAGTTACCGTTCCGACCGCGATCCTCGCACGCACCGGTTCGTACTACGTCCCCTCGGGCGTGCTGATGGTCGGATTCGGCGTCCTCCTGGTCGCGCTGGCCGTGGTCCTGTACGAGTCCCACGAGCACGGTCCGTCGCTGGTCGACACGGTCGCCGAGAAGCCCGAACTGTCGCTGATCGCCGTGCTAGAGGAGGAGTACGAACCGCGGACGCGCGTGATGACCGACACCCACGACGCCGACGAGACGCCGCCCAGCGACGCCATGGGCGGCCCCGCGGAGACCGCCGAGAAAGCGGCCAACGGGACCGTCGTAATGGGCGACGGCGACGACGCGACGGCCTTTCACCTCGAACTCCCGGACTTCCTGATTACGATCCTGGGCGGTACGCTGGCCGGACTGGTCGGCATCGCCATCGGCGAACTGACCCAGACCACGCTCGCGTTGCGCCGGCGCGTCCCGCTGAAGCTCTCGACGGGCACGAGCGCGCTCGTGTTGCACGTGACCGTCGTCGCCGCCCTCGTCACGAACGTCGCGTTGCTCACCTTCGCGCCGTCGGTGACCGGGGCCGGGTTCACCGTCCCGTTCGTCCTCGGGTCGTTCGTCGCCACCGGCTGTCTGTTCGGCGGCCAGGCCGGTGCCTACCTCAACAACCGGCTGTCCGAAGCGAAGATCATGGGCATGCTCATCAGCGTGTCCTTCCTCGTCGGCGTGTTCGTCGTCGTCCGGACGGTCGTCCTCGGGGGCGGGGGCCACTGATCCGGTCGGGCCACCCACCGGGGACCACGCGAAGGGCTTTTTACCGCGCTGAATAGAAGAGCGAACATGACACGAGAGAAACTCCTCGAAGCGAGCGAATGTCTCGAATCGGCCGCCGACGCCGCCAGCGACGACGCGACGCGCGAGCGTCTACAGGACATCGCCGGGCAGGTGGCGACCCGTGCGGAGTCCGAACGCGGCCCCGATCACGGCCGGATGGCCCGCTGGCAGTCCGCGCTCGACGAGGTGCTGGCCGACGCCGACGACACCGTCGCCGACGACGTCGAAGCCGCGAAGTCGCTCATCAGCGACTACCGCCAGGGCGTCGCGGGCGTCTGATACGGATTCGGGTCGCTCTTTGCCGGTGGTTGCGAGACGGACCGAACGCAGCGCTCACGGTCGCGTAGATGCGGGCCACAGCAACGACGCGCCTCCGTCCAAAGGCGACCTTACTGTCGGTAATATCGGCTTCTCGTTTCACCCCACGTCCGCGGGCAATCGTACCGCCTTCATAACGAAGGCCGAGACTCGCATACGGTCCGCCGCTCCGCGAGGAGACCGAATGACACCATGCAGACGACAGCGAACAGACGCAGACGAGGCGGTATCGACCGATGACCGACGACCGTGAATCCACCGGACTGACCCGACGGCGGGCGCTCGCACTCGGCGGTGCGACGCTCGGAAGCGTCGCCGTCCTCGGGACGGCACTCGGCCAGGAAGACGACGGGCCGAACGGTACCGACACCGGCCCGGACGGCGGGAATCGACGGTATCGCGTGACGGTGGCCGACCTGACGAGCGGACAGCCGCTGACGCCGCCCGCGATTGCCCTCCATCGGCCCGACGTCGAGGTCTTCGCCGTCGGCGAGCCGGCCAACACGGCGACGCAGCAACTCGCCGAGAACGGCAATCTCGACCCGCTGACCGAACTGCTCTCGACCACCGAGAGCGTCCGGGCGTCGGCCGTTGCGGACGGGCCGCTCGTCCCCAAGTCCGACCCCGGCGACACCGGGCTGCCGTACTACCGGACGATCGAACTGTCGGCCGACGCGAGCGCGACGCACATGACCGTCGCCAGCATGCTCATCGCGACCAACGACGGCATGACCGCGCTCGATACCGTTCCGTTGCCCGAGGCCGTCAACGAGTCTCGAACGTACTACGCCAACGGCTACGACGTCGGCACCGAACAGAACACCGAACGCTACGAGGACCTCGTGCCGCCGGCACAGTCGCTGATCCAGGGCGGTGAGGCCACGGGCGGCACGACCGAGAGCAATCCCGATATCGCCGAGGACGACGTCATCAGACCTCACCCGGGCATCCGTGGCGTCGGCGATCTCGACCCCGACGTCTACGACTGGCGCGAACCCGCTAGCCTGGTCCAGGTCGAGCGACTGGACGGCACCCAGCCAGGGACGGAAACGCCGACCGGGACGGAAACCGGCACTGAAACGCAGTCCGAAACGCCGGGCACACCCGGAACCGAAACCGGAACGCCGGGCACACCCGGAACCGAGACGGGGACGGAAACCGGCACCGGAATGTGAACCGCCTCGGGGTCAAGCCCCGAGGCACTCGGCCTGCTCCGCGTTGGAGAGTGCCGGAAGCGGAGCGGAGGGGTGTCAAGCCGAGCGCCGGCAGAGAGTCCGGCGACGCCGGCTCCCGTTTCCCGAGTAACGGGTACGCTCGTGATCGGCTACGCCAGTTCGACGGTCCGGTCGGCCCACGCCCGCACGGTCGCCAGGACGTCGCGCTCCCGGCGCGACACCGGGTCCGAAGTTCCGAGTTCGTCGCTTTCTAGCGCGTTCAGTACCGCACACCGCGCTCGATCGCAGTAGGCGGTGAGCCGGCCGGGATCGAGCGTTTCGTGCTGGAACGGAATCGTGGCGTCGTTGACGAACACTGCGTTCGGTTCCGGCGCGGCGTCGAGGATTCGCCCCGCTCGCTCGGCGTTGTCGCGGGCGAGCGCGACCGTCTCCGCGTCGTCGGTGCCGTCGGCGCGCGGCGCGTGAGCGTCGAGCACGCCGTGCCACGTCCCGTCGGGGATCGTCGTGAAGCGATCGAGTCGGCCGCCGAGGACGCGACCGTCGCGTTCGACCACGGGCGCGAACTCGAAAACGACCACGCCGCCCGGTCCCTCGCGGGCGATCCACGCGTCGAGCGCGCGGGCGGTGAGCCGCGTCTTGCCGACCTGTGAGGGCCCGACGATCAGCGTCGACCCGGACAGGGGAAACGGGAGGTCGACGCCGGTCACGCGCCCATCACTTCCTCGCGGACGTAGGTGCCGCCGACGGCCAGCGTGGCGACGGCGAGGACGACCGCGAACGCAAGCACCGCACCCGACAGGACGTCCACGCCGCCGATTACCTGCCCGCGGACGAAGTTGGCTGCCAGCGCCCCCGAGACGACCAGCAACGCGAGGCCGCCGAGGTTCGCGAGCGTCGAGTTCGCCTCCGGTACCGCATCGGAGTTCAGCAGGTACAGGACGATCGCGAGCGCGAACGGCGTCCCGACGGTACCCAGCGCGAGCACGAGCACGAGCTGGCCGATGACCGCGCCGCCGATGAACGCGCCGGGGGCCGACAGCACCGCGGCCGCGGCTAGCAACCAGCGATACCGCGAGTCCGCGACCGTCGTCCCCCAGCCGAGCTTGTCCGCGACGACGAACGGTGGGACGATGGTGTTCCCGCCCAGCGTCGAGACGGCCGCGCCGCCGAGGCCGAGCAGGAACAGCCACTTCGCGGCCGGGCCGACCAGCGGGCCGAGCGCCGCCGCGGCCCCCACGGTCGTCAGGTCGGGTTCGGTGAGCACGCTGGCGGCCACGAGGAAGATGGCGACACTGTAAACCCCGAAGGCGACGAGCATGGAAGCGAGGACGTCGACGGTCGCGAGACCGTACTCCCGGCCGGTCCACCCGCGAGCGCGCATCGTGTAGGAGTGCATCGTGATCAGCGTGATGTGGACCGCGCCGCCGAGGATGCCCGCGGCGACGAGCGCGCCGCCGGCGGGAAGTGCCGGCAGGAGGCCGCCCGCCGCAGCGCCGACGTCTATCGGGACGACGAACAGCGACGCGACGAACGCGAGCACGACCCCCGTCACGAGCACCTTCGCCGCGAGTTCGAGGACGCCGTAGCCCCGTCCCGCCAGTCCCGCGACGAGCACCGCCGCCCAGACGACGCCCCAGACGCGGGCGTCCACGCCCGTCATCGCCGCCGAGACGGTCGCGACGGTCTTCATGATGACCAGTTGTGCGACCCCCGCCGCGAGGACGACGTCCGCCACCAGCAGCCAGGCCCACCACTCGCCGAGGTGATCCTCGACGACGGCGACGATGCCACGCTCGGTGAGCAGCCCCAGCCGCATCGCGAGGTACTGCGCGAGCGTGCCAGCGACCGCAGAGAGCACGACGACCCACAGCAACGCGTAGTCGAAGCGTGCACCCGCGGTTATCAGACTCGCCATCGTCGCCGGCCCGGCCGCGATTGCACCCGCGACCCACGACGGTCCCATCTCGCGGAAATATTCGCGCACGGTGCCGCCGCCGACAACCCCCACGTCGGGCGTTACGTCGCTCATTGGAACGAGATGGCGGGTCGGCGGCAAAAACGTGCCGACCTCGGCGGCGGTCGCCGAACGATAAAGGAGCGGCCGCCCGAACAGGATCGCATGGCCACCGACCCGGCGGACGCGGACCGCCCAGGCGAATCGGCCCGCAAGACGATCCACCTCGCGTCCTGGGACGATCGCTTCTGGGCCTGGCTAATCGACGTAATCGTCGTGGGGGCCGTCCTCTCGGCGCTCGGGGGTGCCGTCGGCGTGTTCTCGCTGGTCACCGGCAGCCTCTCGGTGACGACGCCGTTCGTGGGCGTCAACGGGTTGGGGCTGTGGGTGTACTGGACGCTCCTCGAGGGCTATCGGGGCCAGTCCGCGGGCAAGATCGTCATGAACATCGCGGTGACCGACGAACGCGGCGAGGACGTCGACTACGCGGCGGCGGCCGTCGAGAGCTTCGGGAAGGCGTTCCTGCTCCCCATCGACGTCCTGATCGGCTGGCTCGCCATGCAAGGCGAGTACGTCCGTCTGTTCAACCGGCTGTCGTCGACCATCGTCGTCGAGGTGCCCGAAGACGACGCGGTGCCGGAGGGCGTCGAGTACGTCCCGCCCGAGGACTGAGCGAACGTGCTGGCGTGGAGACGTCTCGTCCGACGGTGAATCGACGGTGCTGCAATCGGTCGGCCAGCGACGCCGTCGGTCGGCCAGCGACGCCGTCAGTCGGCCAGCGACGCCGTCAGTCGGCCAGCGACGCCGTCAGTTCGATGTTCGTCGCGGCGAGCGCCCGCGAGACGGGGCAGTTCTCCTTGGCACCGGCGGCGACTTCGGCGAACTTCGCCTCGCTGGCGTCGGGGACGACGCCCTCGGCGGTCAGAGAGATTTCGGTGATCGTGAACTCGCCTTCGACCTTCTCGAGGTGGACTTCGGCCTCGACGTGAACGCGTTCGGGGCTGAATCCCTCGCTTTCGAGGTCGCCGGCGGTCGCCATGGCGAAACAGCCGGCCTCGGCCGCGCCGATGAGTTCCTCGGGGTTGGTGCCGTCGGCCTCTTCGAAGCGGGAGCCGAACGAGTACGGGCCCTCGAACGCCCCGCTGCCGAACGCCATCGTTCCGTCGCCCTCTTTGAGCGTGCCGTTCCAGGTCGCCTCTGCGGTTCGTACTGGCATGTACTGAGACCTCCGAACTCGACTACTCGCCCCGTCGGGAAAAGCCTGTGTCGTGGCGCTGCCCGGAATCGATCCGTCGCTCACCCCCGATCGACGTCACCCGCTACTCGAGCAGCCGGTCGGCGATCGTGTTGCGGAGTATCTCGCTGGTTCCCTCGTAGATTTCGTTGAGTTTCGCGTCGCGGTAGAACCGTTCGACTGGAAAGTCCTTGGTGTAGCCGTACCCGCCGTGGATCTGGATGGCCTCGTTGGCGACCTCGCGGGAGACCTCCGAGGCGTACAGTTTCGCCTGTGCGGCCTCCTTGACGTAGGAGTCGCCGCGCTCTTTCAGATCCGCCGCGCGGTGCATCAGCATCCGGGCGGCCTGGAGTTTCGTGTCCATGTCCGCGAGCTTGTGCTGGATGGCCTGGAAGTCCGAAATCGGACGGTCGAACTGCTCGCGCTGTTGGGCGTACGTCAGGGCCTCGTCCAGCGCCGCCTGCGCAAGCCCGACGCCGCGGGCGGCGATGGTGATGCGGCCGCCGTTGAGCGTCTTCAGCGCCTGGACGAATCCGTCGCCCTCCTCGCCGAGGCGGCGGTCGGCGGGAAGCCGCATGTCCTCGAACCGCAGTTCCGTGGTCGGACAGCCCTCGTCGCCGAGTTTGTCTTCCGTGCCCTCGACGTGGAAGCCGTCGTCCTCGTCGGGTCGGACGACGAACGACGAGATGCCCTCTCGGCCTCCGTCGGGGTCGGTCTTCGCGAACAGAATCACGGTGTCGGCGACCGCGCCGTTGGAGATCCAGAGCTTGTCGCCGTCGACGACGTACTCTGCTGGCTGGCCGTTGTCGCCCGCGACGCGTTCGGCAGTGGTCTCCATCGCCGGCACGTCGCTGCCGGCCCCGGCCTCCGACAGCGCGAACGCGCCGACGTCGGTTCCCTCCGCCAGCGGCGTCAGGTACCGCTCTCTCTGTTCGTCGGTGCCGAATTCGTAGACCATGTTGCCCGCCAGCGAGACGTGCGCCGCCAGGACGGTCCCGAGGCCGCCGCTTCCCCGCGAAATCTCCTCGACGACGGTCGCGTAGCTGTGGTAGTCGAGGTCCGATCCGCCGTACTCGACCGGGAACGGCGCACCCATCAGTCCCATCTCGCCCATCTTCTCGACGAGGTCGCGGGGAAACTCGCCCGTCTCGTCGATTTCGGCCGCGCGCGGAACGACCTCCTCGTCGACGAATTCCGAGACCGTCTCGCGTATCTGTCGGTGCTCCTGGGTGAGCGTGAAGTCCATACGTTAGGTATCCGCGGCACGCCCTTTACTTTGCGGGCGACGGCTTCCCCGACGGCGAAACGAACTGCACGACAGGGACGAACGATGCGCGCTCCCGTCACCGAATTCGACGTCCTCGTTGTCGTGGTACCAGGGTCTCGCGCGCGGACGCGATACGCGGACTGCGAACCGTCGTCCCCTACTGCGAACCGTCGTCCTCTGGGGCGGTAGCACGGGGATGGGCATCGCCGTTGCGGGTCTCGTGTTGATGGCGTTCCCGACGGGCGCGCTCTAGGGGTGGCCCGCTTCGCGACGGTCGCTCGGCGGTAGAGATTCTGTGCCCCACGAGGTTTCGGAGGTCCTCATACGGATTCGTGTCTTCGGTTGCCGGCGGTTCGCTCGAACGGGTCGGCGACCCACCGGCAAAGAGCGATCCGAATTCGTATCACTCGTACTCGTAGAATCCTCTCCCGGTCTTCTTGCCGAGGTCGCCCGCCGCGACCTTCCGCTTGAGGAGATAAGCGGGTTTGTAGCGGTCGCCCAGTTCCTCGTGCAGGGTCTCGGACGCGTCGAGCACGACGTCCAGCCCGATGTGGTCGGCCAGTTCGAGCGGCCCCATCGGGACGTTGGTTCCGAGTTTCAGCCCGCGGTCGACATCGTCCCTGCCGGCGACGCCCTCGTCGTAGGCCCGGATGCCCTCGTTCACCCACGGGATGAGCACGCGATTGACGACGAAGCCCGGTTTGTCGTCGGACTCCCAGGTCGTCTTCCCGAGGTCCTCGGCGAGAGCGTGCGCAAGGTCGACCGTCTCGTCGGCGGTCTTCTCGCCGACGATTACCTCCACGCCCTCCATCAGCGCCACTGGATTCATGAAGTGCAGGCCGACGACCTGGCCGGGTCGGTCGGTCGCGGCTCCGATGGTCGTGATCGACAGCGTCGAGGTGTTGGTCGCCAGCACCACGTCCTCGGGCAGCAGGTCGTCCAGGTCCGCGAACACGTCGCACTTCACGTCGACGTCCTCGACGACCGCCTCGACGACGACGTCGGCGTCCGCCAGCGCGTCGAAGTCGGTCGTGCCGGTGATGCGACCGCGGACGCGGTCGGCTTGTTCGGCCGTCAACCGCTCGTCGTCGACGAAGCGGTCGAGGCTGTCGCGGATGGCTGCGACGCCGCGTTCGACGAACTCGTCTTCGACGTCGCGCATGATCACGTCGTAGCCGTGCGTGGCCGCGACCTGGGCGATGCCGTGGCCCATCGTTCCCGCGCCGACCACGCCGATCGTGTCGATGTCGTCGAGTTTTCGCATATCGACACCTCCCACGTCACCGCTGGTAAGTCTAGGGGCGACCGGCGGTCGCCGTCAGTTCGTCGTCGTGATCTCGACGACGTCGCGGTGGTCGAGTTCCCGATCGGCGGCGATCTGCCGGCCCGAGCGGACGTCGGTCGCGTGGAGGAACCCGTCGCCGATGTCGGTGTGCAGGAAGTACGCGAAGTGCTCGGCGGTCGCGTCCCCCGGCAGGACGAAACAGTCCTGCAGGAACGTGCCGTCGTCCTGTGGGGACTCCGCGCCGGGGAAGACCGCAACGGCACCCAGGACGTCGAACAGCGCGGTTTCGAGCGTCTGCTGGACGCCGGTGCCGCCGTAGTCGGCGACGAACTCGCCGATCGTCTCGAGGCCGGCGGCCTGCTCGTCGTTGACGTCCCCGCGTCTCTCGAAGTCGTCGTCGCCCGGTCGGTAGTCGACGACGCCGCGGTCGGCGGCGGTCTTGAGCGCCTTCTCGGCGTGGGCCGACACCGGGACGACGGTGAGGTGATCGTACTCGGGGTCGCTAGTGATCGCCTCGAAGTTCTCCCGAGCGGCCGCGGTGTCCATCTTGTTCGCGGCGACGACCATGGGTTTCGTCCGCATCCTGATCTCGCGGGCCAGCGACGCCCGGTCGTCGTCGTCCCAGGCGTCGGGGTCGCGTTCGAGGCCCAGCGAGAGGAGCACCTGCTTGATCTCGTCTTCGCCGATGCCGAAGGCGCTCATCTGCTCGGCGAGGTCGGCCTCGATGGCGCGCTCGGCTCCGTGATAGCCCGAGCGGTAGCGTTCGATGCCTTTCTCTAACACGTCGCAGTACCACATGTCGAGTTCGGTTTCGAGGAAGTCGATGTCCTCGCGGGGATCGTGGTCCTCGGTCGGTTCGCCCTCTAGATCGGTCTCGCCGGCGAAGTCGACGACGTGGACGAGCACGTCCGTCTCGTTGAGGTCCGACAGGAACTGATTTCCGAGGCCACGGCCCTCGTGTGCGCCGGGGACCAGCCCCGCGACGTCGACGAGTTTCGTCGGCACGTAGCGCGTTCCGTCCTCGCAGTACCCGTGGTTGGGCGTGCAGGTGTGGCCGAACTCCGGGGCGGCACACTCCACCCGGACGTACGCCTCGCCGACGGACGGGTCGATGGTCGTGAACGGGTAGGCCCCTTCGGGCACGTCGTTCATCGTCGCCGCGTTGAAGAACGTCGACTTCCCCACGGAGGGCTTGCCGACGAGTCCGATCCGGTAACTCATGACCCCGGCTATCCGGAGGCGGCGCTAAAGGATTTTCAATCGAGCGCGCCGTGTCGACGGATACCACGCCACAGAGCGCTCCGTGTCGACAGATACCACGCCACAGAGCGCGTTTCCGTGTTCGGTGATACCAACCCTCCGGCAGTTCCGACGCGGTGGGAACCACGCGTGTCGTTAATCAGGTTCCCGCCGAACGGTCGAGTATGACCACCATCCTGTTGGCTACGGACGGGAGCGAGTTCGCCCAGCACGCGGCCAGGCGAGCCATCGAACTCGCCGAGGAGGAGGGCGCGACGCTGCACGTCCTCTGCGTGGTCGATCAGCGGCGCTTCGACGACCCCGCGCTCAGTTCGGCGGAATTGGCGACCATCTACGCCCGGGATCACGCCGTCCTGTGCGTGTCAGGCGTCGCCGACATGGCGGCCGAACGCGACGTTCACGTGGAGGGTGACACTCGCCACGGAGTCCCCCACGACGTCATCCTCGACTACGCCGACGAGGTGGACGCCGACGTCATCGTCATCGGCGAGCACGGCGACCACGACGAACACTTCGCCGGCGTCGGACGGAAGGTCCTCGAACGGAGCGACCGCGAAGTCAACGTCGTCGAGGCCGTAGCGTGACAACAGTGTCTCTAGCCGGACGAGAGCAGAGCGTTCGACAGCGGGTGCGCGGTCGATCACCGGGCGAACCGGTGCGGTCGATCACCGGGCCGGTAGCGTCGCGCCGCAATCTGGACACTCGCGGTCGTCGGGAGCGACCTGTCCGTCGCACTCGGGACAGAACTCGAGGTAGCACGTGCGTTCGCCCATACCGACGACTTCTCCCGGCACGGGAATAGGCGTTTCGTCGGGAACCGGAACGGTTCGATTATCCCACTCCCGTGCGAAGCGCGACCATGATCTACCGCGAGCAGTCGATCGACGACTTCCTCGACGCCGTCGCCGGCCGGCGCGTCACCCCCGCGGGTGGTTCGGCCACGGCCGTCGTCGGCGCGACGGGCGCGTCGCTGTGCGAGATGGTGTGTACGCACACGATAGAGTACGACGACCACGAGGAGACCGACCTCTCGGAGGTGCGCGAGGAACTCCACACGCTACGAACCCGTCTGCTCGACCTCGCCGACCGGGACGCCGAGGCCGTCGACGCGTTGCTGGCGGCGTCCGACGACGACCTGCCGGCGGCCGAGAAACGCGCGACTGGCGTCCCGCTGACCATCGCCGAGGCGTGTCTGACCGTCCTCGAGGACGCGGTCGTGGTGACGGCACGGGGAACGCCGAACGCGGTCCCCGACGCCGGAACGGGAGCGTACCTCGCCCGCGGAGCGCTGGACGCCTCGCTGTTCACCGTCCGCTACAACACGAGCGACATCGACGACCCCTCCTTCGTCGCCGACATGGAAGAACGGACCGACGCCGTCGAAACCGCCGCCACGGACGCGTTCGAACAGGTCGTGGCCAACGTCCGGGCGGACGAGTGATCGGCCGCGACATCTGGGCGGACGAGTGATCGGCCGCGACGTCTGGGCGGGCGGTCACCCGGTCGGATCGGGACCGACCGCGAGCAGCAGACTCCGGATCGACTCGCCCAGGAAGTAGCCGAGCACCCCACCGAGGACGCCGCCGCTGGGGCCGCCGGCGACGACGCCCGCCGCGACGCCCACCGCGATACTGACGAGACGTACCGGAACACCGTCTACAGGGCTGTTCACGTCTCGTTCGTGGCCGTCGAGACGAATGTATCTACCACCGAACGGATTCGGTCGGGTGGAACGCGACCGCGGGTGTGACAACACGGGCGTTATACTGTACGACCGTTCGGAACACCGCGCCCGGACGAAAACGTAAGTCATCTCCGGGCGTCGGCCATAGCCCCGCCCGATGGATAGAACGCTGTCCGAACGAGAGTTTTACATGCTGGTCGTCGCGGCGGTACTCGGCGTCGGCGTCGGTCTCGTCGCCACCGGCTTCCGCGTCGTCTGGTTGTTCCTGAAACACCACCTCTGGACGACGCTGGCGGCGACCTACTGGCGCGTCCCCGTCAGCGTCACCGCCGGCCTCCTCGTCGGCGGCATCCTGCACGCGACGTTCTACCCCGGGGCGCTGTCCGCACTCGTACGCCAGTTCCACACCGAGGGTCGCGTCGACCTCGAAGAGAACGTTCCCATTCTCCCCGTCGGCATGATCGGGTTGATCGCCGGACAGAACGCGGGCCCCGAGGGCGTGATGTCGGTCGTCGGCGGGTCGTTCGGGTCGGCCGTCGCGGAGTCGTTCGGGTTCGAGGACGCCACGAAACTCCTGACGCTCGCCGGGATGGGCGCGGGTTTCGGCACGATCCTCGGCGCGCCGATCGGCGGCGCGTTACTCTGGCTCGAACTCCCCCACGAGCGCGGCCTCGAATACTACGAGGCGATCGTCCCGACGTTCGTGGCGTCGTTCGCGGGGTACCTCACGGAGGTCACGCTGGGCGGGATGGCGCTGTTTCCCGTCTGGAAGACTGCGTCGCTGGTGCCGCCGACGAAGGGGAAACTGGCGTGGGCGCTCGCGGTCGGCGTCGCGTGTGTCCCGTTCGGACTGGCGTACTCGCGGACGTTCGACCTCGTGGGTCGAGCGTTTCGGGCGGTGGACGTCCCGGTGTACGTCCGAACGACGATCACGGGTCTCGTGATCGGGCTCCTGGGGTGGCTCGTACCGCTGTCGTACTTCTACGGCGGCGCGAAGATGCCCACCCTGCTGGCGAGACGTCCGGCGTTGCTTCGCGTCGTCCCGGGACCGAATCTCCTGCTCGGCCTGGCGATTACGCTGGGTGCGGTGATGGTGGCCGCCGCGGTCACGATTCAGGGCAACTGGATCGGCGGCCTCATCATCCCGCACATGTTCATGGGCGCGCTGGTCGGACGGGCAGCGGCGCTGGTGGTACCGGGGTTGTCGCCGGCGCTGGCGACGCTGGCGGGGATGGCGGCGTTCAATTCCGTGGTGACGGGGACGCCGCTGTCCTCGGCGTTGATCGCCATCGCGCTGACCGACGGCGCGAGCATCACGCCCGTGTTCCTGGCGTCGCTGGTGGCGTTCGGCGCGAGTCCCGCCGTTCGATTCATGGCCGAGGCTGCGCCGCGGTCGGAGGCTCCCGCGTTCCACCTCGGAAACGAAAAGCGCAACGAGGGTTCCTGATCGCCTCGACGCGACGACGACTTCATACGGATTCGTGTCTTCGGTTGCCGTCGGTTCGCTCGAACGGGTCGGCGAACCACCGGCAAAGAGCGACCCGAATCCGTATCAGGCGGACTCGACGGCGTCGAGCAGTTCCGCGTAGTCGGGTTCGTTGGTCGGGTCGTCGGCGACCCAGGAGTAGGTGACCGTTCCGTCGTCGTCGAGGACGTATACCGCCCGATTGGCGATGCCGTACAGGCCGAGGTCCGGGATGTCCATGTCGAGGTCGTACGCGCGGATCGCGTCGCCGCTCATGTCGCTGACGAGGTCGAACTCGATGCCGTGTTCCTCCCGGAAGGCTCCCTGCGAGAACGCGGAGTCGGCGCTCACGCCGAGGACGGTCGCGCCCGCGTCCTCGAACTCGTCGAGGCGGTTCTGCAGGGCGATCATCTCGTTGGTACACGGCGGCGTGAACGCGCCCGGGAAGAACGCGAGGACGACCGGCCCGTCGCCGAGTCGGGCTTCGAGGTCGAACGTTTCGTGGTCGCTGGTTCCGAGCGTTGCGGTGAACGTGGGTGCCGCGTCTCCAGTTTCTGGCATCGATCGTTCGATGCGGCCGCCAGCCGTATAAAATCGGGCACAAACATGCTAGCACGTCGCTTGTAAATCCGTCTCTCGCCGTCACGCGTGTCTGATCTCGACGTGCCACTCGTCGGGTCCGACCCGTTCGGCGTCGTACTCGAAGCCCCGCTGCTGGAGGACGTTGTACAGCGGTTCCGGCTCGAAACTGTTGACCAGCAGGAGCGTCTCGCTCGTGGAGAGGTCTTCGAGGGCCGCCATGATGTCGCCGAACGGTTCCCCGTCGACGTCGCGGACGTCGAGCGTTCGGTGCGCGTCGGCGCGTTCGTCACTACTCATACGCGAGTCCTCACCGCAGGCCCCAAAAGTCGTTCTCCCGATTACGTTCGCCCCGGACGCCGAATCGGTTCGTCACGGTACCGATCGCCAGTTCGACGTCGAAACGAGTCCGTGAAATCGGTCGCTCGCCCCGCTACGACGACCTGATGCATTCGTACGCTGACGACGCCATAGATGTAACGCCCGACGTATAACTTAAAAAACCAAAATACTATGGGCGTCATCAGTGTCAGAGAATATGTAACACTGGAGATCACTCGTGCGCACCGGCACGCTCCTGATCGCCCTCCTGGTCGCGCTGGTCCTGTTACCGATGTGGTTCGTCGCTATCCAGGGCGAAGCGCCATCCGAGGAGATCGCGATCGATCAGTCGGTCTCACACATGCGACCGCTCCAGGAGATCGTGGACACGCCGAACAAACTCTCGCCGAGCCAGGTCGGCGTCGTCGTCTGGGTGGCGCTGTTCGGTCTCGTGGGCGTCGTCGCTGGCGTCCACAGGTTCATGAACGAGGCCGTCCGGCCGCCCGACAACGAGGACGGACCACCGTCGCCGGACAGCGGATCGTCCTGGCTGCGAACCGACTACCGAGACGTCGTCGAGTACCACGCCCCGAGCGAGAGCGTGGAGGGAATCGTCGTGATGGGTGCGTTGACGGTGCTGGCAATCGTCTTCGCGGCGCTGTTCACCGGCGAGTACCTCACCCTCGCGCGGACGCAGTACTTCGGCGTCTACGCCGCCGGGATGTTTCTCTCGCTGGCACTGTTGACCGTCGCCTACTACGCCTGGTTTCTCCCGCACGTGGAGGTCGCCGAACAACGGAGCCACTAACGATGGACGACCGACCACCCTGTGACGGTCGCGTCGAGCGCGGGCGAACGCGGCCGTCCATCTACACCGACGCGCGAGCGAAGATGCACCGCCGTGACTACGCGAAAGTACTGGCGACGGTCGGCGGCCTGACGGCGGTCGGGAGTCTCGTCGCTCCGCTGGCGGGCCTGACGCGCGTGTTCGAGCGCGCCTACACCGGGCCGGTGTACGGCGACGGCATCTACCTCGTCGACGGCGACGGCGACCGCATCACCGAGGACACCCTCGATTACGGCGAGATCGCGACGGTCTTTCCCGAACCCAGGCCCGGCATCGAGCAGGCACCGACGTTGCTCGTTCGCCTCCGCGAGGCGCAGTACGGCGAGCCGACCGACGTCGAACACACCGTCGGCGGGTACGCCGCCTACTCGAAGGTCTGCACGCACGCAGGCTGTATGGTCTCGAATCGTGAGGATTCGATTTTCGTCTGTCCGTGTCACTTCGGGAAGTTCGACCCGGCGAGGGGCGCACGCGTCGTCGGGGGACCGCCGCCGCGGCCGCTGCCGCAGTTGCCGCTG
>JBDGSB010000120.1:0-14300 GCA_042217765.1 Haloarculaceae archaeon
CTGGGACAACCACGTTAACAGCGTGGTGCTCTACCAGCTGAGCTACGGCGGCTCGCATTCGTCGTAAGCCCGAGCGTTATGAAAGGGTTTTCGCTTTCGGCGTCCACCGACACGCTTTCACGTACTTAGACGGAAGCGCACGCCATGAGCGAGGCGTTCGACGACGTCGTCCGGCGCGTGCGCGAGCGAGTCACGCCCGGGGCCGACGAGCGCGAGCGGTTGCGAGCGGTGACGGAGACGGTTCTGGACCGGGCGCGCGAGGCCGTCGCGGACCTGCCGGTCGAGGCCGACGTGATCCAGGTCGGCTCGACGGCCCGCGACACGTGGTTGCCCGGCGACCGCGACGTGGACGTGTTCGTCCGGTTTCCACCCTCGATCGATCGCGAGGAACTGACGGCCTACGGGCTAGAGGTGGGCCACGCGGTGTTGCCGGACGGCCGCGAGGAGTACGCCGAACACCCCTACGTCGTCGGGGAAATAGAGGGATTCTCGGTCGATCTGGTGCCCTGCTACGACGTCGAGACGGCGACGGACATCCGGTCGGCCGTCGACCGGACGCCGTTTCACACCCGCTATCTGACCGCGCGGCTGACCGACGACCTCGCCGCCGATGTACGGGTGACAAAGCAGTTCCTGACGGCCGTCGGCGTCTACGGGAGCGACCTTCGAACGCGGGGCTTCTCGGGCTATCTCGTGGAGTTGCTCGTGCTCGAACACGGGAGCTTCCGGGACCTCCTCGAAGCGGCGGCCGACTGGCACCCGCCGGTCCGGTTCGATCCCGAGGACCACGGCCAGGCCACGCCCGAGACGGGGTCGCCGTCTCGGAACGACGCGGTCGACGAGGACGGCCTCGCGTTCGATGACCCGCTGGTGGTCGTCGACCCGACCGATCCCGGGCGCAACGTCGCGGCGGCGCTGTCGGCGACCAACCTCGCGCGATTTCAGCACCACGCCCGCGAACTGTTGGTCGACCCCCGCCTGGACCGCTTCGAGCCCGTCGAACCGGACCCGCTGGACGCATCGGCAGTGCGCGCGGCGTTCGAGACGCGGACAACGACGCCGGTGGCGATCCGGTTCGACGCGCCCGACCTCGTCGAGGACCAGTTGTACCCACAGCTCCGCAAGTCACGGCTGGGGCTCGTCGGCGAACTCGACCGGCGTGGCTTCGACGTGTTGCGATCGGCGGCGTTCGCCGACGAAACCGTCGCGATCCTCCTCGAACTGGCGGTCGCCCGGCGGCCCGCGATCGAGCGCCACGAGGGACCGCCCGTACACGTCCGCGAGCACGCCCGGGACTTCTACGAGACGTACGCCGACGACCCCGACGTATACGGCCCGTTCGTCGACGGCGACCGCTACGTCGTCGAGCGCCCCCGCGCGTTCGAGACCGCACGCGGGCTGCTCGAAAGCGACGCCGTCTTCGACGTGGCGCTGGGAACCCACGTCGAGCGCGCCATGGTCGACGGCTACGAGGTGCTCGTCGGCGAGGCGGTGGCCGCGCTGGCCGATGAGTTCGGCGTCGACCTCGCGCGATACTGCTCGCCGTGGGTTTGAATACGGCCGGTGTAGCGATTGTGGACTTCCCGGCCGAGCCACGAGACCGACACCTACAAGCGCTTCAGGGTGGCATCCACGCGTATGTACGTCGGACGATTCCTCGTCGTCGGGCCCGGCATCGGCGCGTACCGCGTCTCCTCGCGATCGTTTCCCGATCGCAAGGCGATCGACCGCGACGGCACGATCACGGTCGGCCCGACCGACGACGCGCCGGACACGGACAACCCCTACGTCTCCTACAACTGCCTGCGGCTGACCGACCGGGGGGCGGTCGTGGGCAACGGCTCGCACGTCGACCCAATCGCCGAGAAGCTCGCGTTCGGCTATCCCGCCCGGGACGCGCTGGCGGAGCCGCTGCTGGCGCTCGATTTCGAGAAGGACGACTACGACACGCCCCGCATCGCGGGCGTCGTCGGCGCGGACGACGCCACGACCGACGACGCGGTAATCGGCACGGTCCGCCGGGACGCCCTGCTGGTCGAGGCCGTCGCCGAGCCGACGCTGGTGGCCACCTACGAGGAGGACGCGCCGACGCCGTTCCCGCTGCACGCCGACGACGCGGCCGCCGCCGCCCGCGAACTCTACGACCACGAGTTCGAACACGCCGTCTGTGCCGCCGGCGTCGCCGCGACCGACGACGGCTTCGAGACGGCCGTCGTCAACGAGTAGGGCGGCGAATTGGATCGCGCGAGGGCCGTCGCGTCGGTCCGGGACGACGGTCACGCCGGGTCGGCGGCGACGGCCCGAGTCGACGTCGCAGTCGGCTGCGGCGGCGGGATTTTTACTTCTGGCGTGTTAGGGTTCCGTACCATGAAGGTGGGTCTGCTCTCGGACGTCCACGGGAATCTGGTGGCACTGAAGGCGGTGCTGGCGGACATGCCGTCGGTGGACGCGCTCGCGTGTGCGGGCGACGTCGTCGGGTACAACCCTTACCACGAGGACTGCGTCACCGCGATGCGCGGCGAGGGCGTGCTGGCCGAGCACGCCCAGTTGCCCGACGGGGCGGTCCCCACCGTGATGGGCAACCACGACCATGCGGTCGCCGACGACGCGGGGTTCGCGTTCAACAGCGTCGCCAGCGCGGGCGTCGAACACGCCCGGACGTCGCTGTCGGAGACCAGCCTCGACTGGCTGTCGTCGTTGCCCACCGAACGGCACCTCTTCGACGGCCGGGTGAAGGTCGTCCACGGCCACCCCGACGACCCCGACCGGTACACCTACCCCGACGACTTCTCCCCGCGGATGCTCGGCGACGAGGACGTCCTCGTCCTCGGCCACACGCACGTCCAGCACCACGAGACCTTCGAGGCGGGAATCGTGGTCAACCCCGGCAGCGTCGGCCAGCCACGCGACCGGGACCCGCGTGCGGCCTACGCCGTCCTCCACCTGGACGAGCCGGCCGTCGAGCAACGCCGCGTCGAATACGACGTCGAACGCGTCCAGCAGGCCGTCAGCGCCGCCGGCCTCCCCAGACGCATCGGGACGCGGTTGTTGAACGGGCAGTGAGGGTCGTTCCAGCGGCGTCTCGTCGCCAGGAAAGCGAGCGAGTGATGTAGTCGGGCCGTCACGGTCGACGCGATGGCGTTGCCGACGTTTTTCGACCGGTTCGTCCACCCGCGGCTGGCGGCGGCCGCCACCGCCGGATTCGGCGTGTGGGCCCTGTCGTTTCTGATCGCCGGAAGCGGGCTCGCGCTCCGGGCGACGGCGTCCTACCGGGGAGCGGCGCTGGCGTTCGCGCTGTCGGGGTGGATCGGCCTCGCGGGCATCGCGGTGCTGGCGTGCTGTGCGCTGTGGCTCGCGGGGCTGTTCGTGCGGCGGTGGCTGGCCTAGTCGACGGGTTCCAGGAACACGGTCGCGACGCCGACGACGACGCCAGCGACCAGCAGCGGCCCCGACAGCGATCCGGCAGCGCCGTCGAGGGCCGCCACGACCGCGACGAGGCCGACGACCTTCGAGAGGCGGTCGAGCCAGAGGTACGTCCGGGGTGACAGCGGGACCTGGACCATCAGTCGTCGTCGGTCGCGGGGGCGTCGGCGGTCGGCGCGTCGGTCACTTGTGCGTCCGCCGCGGTGCTGTCGCCTTCGAGACGCGACTGGCGGCGCTTCAGCAGGGCGTAGACCGCCAGGGACTCGAGCGTGGGCACGCTGATCGTCAGCGCGACCAGCCAGGGGTACAGCGACGCGCGGGTAACCCCCAGCACGTCCGCGATCGTCGGGCGCATCCCGTCGATCGAGAGGACGACGATGAGCATGATCGCGCCGACGCCGACGGCGGTCTGCATCGGTCGTTCGAGTGGGTCGGTCGTGAAGTGCGTCGCCTCCTCCTCGTTGTCGATCAGGGGCCAGACCAGCATGCCGCCGATGATGACCGTCGGGATGAGGACGCCGCCGACGAACCGGCCCAGAGAGCCCAGCGAACTCGGCACGAGCTTCAGCGCGCCGAACACCCACATGAAAAACCAGTCCGGCCCGACGTGGGAGGGTGTCGCGGTCGGGTCGGCCGGTCCCAGCAGGGCGATGCGCTGGACCGGGAAAAAGCCCGCCAGAAACGACAGCGTCGCCGCCGTGATGAAGAACACGACGATGGTGACCAGAAACTGCTGGGGATACAGCGGAACGCCCGCGACGAAGGTGTCGTCGTCGCGTTCGAGATAGTTGTGCGGTCCCTCGCGGGAACTGGGGGCGTGTTCGGTGTGCTTCTGGCGCATCAGGATGGCCATGTGCAACGCGATCAGTCCGACGAGTGCGCCCGGCAACAACAGGACGTGCAGGAAGAACATCCGCGGGATGACAGTCGCGGCGTTGGCGGGGAACTCGCCGCCGAACAAGAGTAGTTGCATCTCGTGGCCGATGACCGGGATGGTACCGGTCATCTGGTAGCCGATGACCGTCGCGGTCTTGCTGAAGTTGTCGAACGGCAGGGCGTAGCCGAAAAAGCCCTCCACCAGCGACAACAACAGCAGGCCCCCGCCGACGAACCAGTTGGGTTCGTGGGGGTTGCGGTACGCGCCGCTGAAGAACACCCGGAACATGTGCAGGCCGATGGCGGCGACGAACAGGTACGCGCCCCAGTGGTGTACCATCCGGATGAACATGCCGAAGGGCACGTCGTAGGTGATGTGCAGGACGCTGGCGAACGCCGCCGGCACCTGCTTGCCGGCGTAATCGAGCGCGTTGCCCGTGTAGGTGGTCGACTCGGCGGCCGGCGTGTACAGCAGGCCGAGGAAGGTGCCGCTCAACGCGAGCAACACAAACGTAAAGAGCGCGACCTCCCCCAGCAGGAACGATCCGTACTTGTCCTCGGGAAAGGCCTTGCCCATCAGGGCGTGGTTCAGTCCGAGCCGGTCGTCGAGCCACCGGAACAGGCGGCTGTTCGGGTAGGGGTCGTGCGTCGGGAGTTCGTCGTTGGCCTCGTGTGTCTCCGAATCTGGCATGTGTCTCACCTGTTCCTACTCCGATGGTCCGATCGGGCCCTCGAAGGGGCCGGTGGCGATGATGAGCGACTTCTCGCTGTCGTCGGCGACGCCGAGCGGGAGCTGCGGTAGCGCCCGCGGTGCGGGGCCGCCGACGACCTTCGCACCCGCGGTCGGATCGTACTTGCTCTTGTGGCACGGACAGACGATGGTCGCCCCCTCGGTGCCGACGGCACACCCTTCGTGGGTGCAGACCGCCGAGTAGGCGACGTAGCCGTTCACCGTCTCGTCGACGTTGGTCGGCTTCCCGTAGTCGTCTTCGGGAAAGCGCATCAAAAGCGTCGTCGCACGCGCGGTCTTCAGCGCGCCGCCGCCGTCCTTCTTCGGGAAGACCTTCATCGATTTGGGCTCGTCTTTCGGGAGGGTGTCGAGCGAGAGCGGCTTGCCCTCTCCGTCGACGAGTCGGGTCCCCTTCACGTAGAGTTTCCCGCCGCCCTGTTCGGCGGCGAGGTGACCGGCCGTCGAGAGCCCGGCCAGCGCGTTGACGGTGAAGCCGGCGACGGCCGCGCCGCCGCTGATTGCCGCGAGCGTCTTCGCGACCTGTCGGCGGGTCAGTTCCTGTTGGCCGTACAGCGGTTCGTCGCCGGCGACCTCGTCGTCGCGTCCGGGGTCGATATCCTCGCGCGTGCCCTCGAACGCGTCGCCGAAGCCGTCGTAGTGTGCGTCGAAGTCGGTTTCTGTCTCGGTGTCAATCTCGTCGGACATCAATGTTCACCCCTGTGTTCCGCGATGGTGATGTCGGGGACGAAATACGCCGCGTACGCCGTGACCGTCAGCGCCAGCGAGAGGAACAACATCCCGGCGTAGAGCCCGAGATACTGCGTGCGGGCGTAGCCGGTCCCCTCGATGAACAGCAGGCCGGCGAACGCGACGGTACTCCAGCCGAGGACGGCGATGACGACTAACCCCGCCCGGGAGTTGGGTGCCGGCCAGTACTCGAGCACCCACCGGCCCTCGGCCACCAGGTACTCGGGAACGGAGAACTCCGGGCCCGTGCCGGGCGCGATGGCAGTCCCCGAGCGCCCGACGCGTTCGATGAACCGCCGTGCGAACACGAGCGCGCCGACCAGGCCGAACAGCGCCCACCAGACGATGACGCCGGACTGGTTGACGCTCACCTCGACCGGCGACGACACGAGACGCGCCGTCGGCGCGATGCTAGCGGACGTGTTGACCGGCACGTGCTCTGTGCCCTTGCCGAGGGCAATTCCACTGCCGCCGGTCCCGCTGGTCAGCGCCACGTACCACATCGGGACGATGACGACCGCCATAAGGAGGAGTATGATGACTGTCTCACGTCTCATCCGAATCCCGTTCCGTCTGTGTTTCGGTCATTGTGAATGCGTGACCGGTCGCGGATCGGGCGTGTGTGTCGCGTCGTCGTCCCGAGCGTCAGCGCCCGACGTACGACCGGCGAATGTCCTCGTCGTGCGAAGGTCACCAATGTAGGTATATGCCTCTTGTCCTTTCGAGCGACCGTGAGACGGCGACACAGAGGGGCTGCGAATCGACAGGGACTTTACGGGCGATTTGAAAGCGCCAATCGAACCCGCCGGTCCGAGACGATGGTGCCGATCGCGTCCATCGGGCCGGCGTCTCACAGCCATGAAACGACGAACGTTCCTCGGCGGGGTCGCCGGCGGCGGCTTCGGAAGCCTCGCGACCTCCGGACGAACCGCGACCGACGGACAGCGCGCTCGGGTAGCCGGTACTGCGGCGGCCACGTCCGATTCGGGCACCACTCACACCGTCTCGATGGTCACCGATGGCGGCGACTATTACTTCGATCCCATCGGCCTGCATGTCCAGCCCGGCGACACCGTCGAGTTCGTCGTCGAGAGCGGCGGCCACTCCGCGACGAGTTACTCGACGGACAATCCGGGCGCGAGCACCCGCCGTATTCCCGAGGGTGCAAAGAGCTTCAACAGCGGCGTTCTGAAAAACGAGGACGCGAGCTTCACCCACACCTTCGAGACGAACGGCACCTACGACTACTACTGCATCCCCCACAAGCAACTGGGGATGGTCGGCCGCATCGTCTGTGGCGAACCGGGCGGTCCCGCCGAGGAGTCGTCGATTCCCGACGCACCCGGCAGCGGCGTGATGCCGCCCTCCGACGCCATCGTCGAGGCCGGCTCGCTGTCGTACCCGTTCGTCCCGAAGTCGGACGTCCCCAAGGGCCTCCCGCCGCTGTTCTGGATCGGCGGGACCTTCTTCGCCGCCGCGGCCACCTACATGCTCTCGAAGTACGACCGCGAATCCGGCCGCTACACCGAAGACCACGCCGACGGGGCGCAGTGACGGCGGCAGTCGAGCGTCGGCGTTGATTTTTCATCGCTTCCGCAACGACTCGATGCGGTCCTCGAGATACTCGAAAATGAGACGAAAGACTAGCGGAACCCACCCGTTGAGTGGTCTGCATTACGTTTGGACCCTGCACAGCGGTGCTTCGACCAGCCTGATACGGATTCGTGTCTTCGGTTGCCGGCGGTTCGCCCGAACGGGTCGGCGAACCACCGGCAAAGAGCGACCTGAATCCGTATGAAAGCCCCAACCGGCTTCACTCCCGGGCCTCGCTGCGCGCGCTCGCTTGCGCTCGCGTGCTTACGTCGGCCGGGTTTCCGGAGCCGGTTGCCCCTTTCGTTCCCACCCACGTAGCCTGGTTCACCAGCCGAGACGGGCGGGAACGAACGGGGCAGGAGCTTTCGGGCTATTGGTCACCACGTCTCGGCAGGCGCAGACGGTCCGCCGATCACTCCACGGCGCGGAGGATGTCGTCCGTCACCGATCGGCCTGTCGGACCGCCGCGAGCGCGTCGGCGGCCTCACGAACGATTTCGAGGTACTCGCGCGTGCGACCGAGGTCGTCGCTGGCCTCCGCCTGCCGGGCGAGTCGCGTCACCGTCCGGGTCAACGACGCCCGTGCCTCCGACAAATCCGTCGTCCGGGAGGGGGTTCCACCCGAAACGGAGGGGTCCGGGCCGGAACGGAGCGGTTGCTCGGTCGAAGTCTCGTTCGATCGGCGGTCCGATTCACCAACCCCCTCCGTTTCGACTGGAGATTCCGCCTGTCGATCGGTGTCAACGTCCGACGCGTCCGTTCCCGGCGGAGTCACGTCGGTGGACGGTACAGTCGAATCGGCGGCTTCGGCGGTCGAATCCGCGGACGCCGTGGTCGAATCGACGTTCTTCTCGATGGAATCAGCGATATCGTCGCCGGTCACTCCGTCGGCACCGGCGTCGATTGTCGCCTCGTCGGTCCCGGACGTGGTGGCGTCGGCCGAATGCCCTCCGGTGCCGTCTGCCGTCCGCCCCGCGCCGCCGTCGGCAGTCCCCTCCGCGCCGTCGTCGGCAGTCCCCTCCGCCGTCTGGCCCACGACGCGCTCGCAGGTGGGGCAGAACTCCTGGCCGTCGTGGCGGAAGATGGGGTCGCCACACTCCCCGCAGTGGCTGTTCGTCATGGTCGCGCCCTTCAGCAGGAGGTCGCTCATCCGCTCGGTCGCCTGGCGCTTTCGCTTGTCGCGCTCGTATTGTTCGCGCAGGCGCTCGCGTTCGGCTTCCTCGTCGAAGTCGCTCATACCCGAACCCAGACGGCCGAGCCGAAAAAACCCTTTCGAGGCGACCGACCCTCTCGAACGCGGCGACGCTCGTGACCGAAGGACAGTGGTGTCCGAAGGGCACGTTTCCTACCGTGGCCGAAGGACAACGTTAACCTCGGTGGCGGGCGAGGCTTCGGGTATGACGAAAGTTAGCGTCGTCGGCGCGGCTGGCACCGTCGGGGCCGCCGCCGGCTACAACCTCGCGCTCAGAGACGTCGTCGACGACCTCGTGTTCGTGGACATCCCCGAGAAGGAAGACGAGACGGTCGGACAGGCCGCGGACGTGAACCACGGCGTCGCCTACGACGCCAACACCACGGTTCGGCAGGGCACCTACGAAGACACCGCCGGTTCGGACGTGGTGGTCATCACGGCCGGTATTCCCCGCTCGCCCGGACAGACGCGACTGGACCTCGCGGAGGACAACGCCCCCATCATGGACGACATCGGCTCGTCGCTGGCCGAACACAACGACGACTTCGTGACGGTCACCACCTCGAATCCGGTCGACCTGCTGAACCGCCACCTCTACGAAACGGGCGACCGCGCCCGCGAGCAGGTCGTCGGGTTCGGCGGCCGACTCGACTCCGCGCGGTTCCGGTACGTCCTCGCCGAGCGCTTCGACACGGCCGTCGGCAACGTCGAAGCGACGATCCTGGGCGAACACGGCGACGCGCAGGTGCCCGTCTTCTCGAAGGTCCGCGTCGACGGCCGCGATCCCTCCTTCTCCGAGGCGGAAAAGGAAGACATCCTCGAGGACCTCCAGGAGAGCGCCATGAACGTCATCGAGCGCAAGGGTGCGACCGAGTGGGGACCGGCGACCGGAGTCGCCCACATGGTCGAAGCCATCCTCCGCGACACGGGCGAAGTCCTGCCCGGGTCGGTCGTGCTCGACGGCGAGTTCGGCTACGACGGCGTCGGCCTCGGCGTCCCCGTCAAACTCGGACGTGGCGGCGTCCGGGAAGTCGTCGAGTGGGACCTAGACGACTTCGAGCGCGAACAACTCGACGAAGCGGCGACGAAACTCTCCGATCAGTACGACTCGATCCGGTGACGATGGACCACGAGGACGCCCTCGACGGGGAGTCGGACCCGGACGCGTCGATTTCCGATGGGGGGCCAGGTCACGACGGATTCGTCGCCGATCAGCAGTGGACGGTCGTCGTCCGCAACGTTCCCATCGTGTCGGTCGACCTCGTCGTCCGGAGCGGCGACGGCGTCGTCCTCGGAAAGCGAACGAACGAACCCGCGAAAGGCGAGTGGTTCGTCCCCGGCGGCCGCGTCCGCAAGAACGAACGGCTCGACGACGCGGTCCACCGCGTCGCCCGCGACGAACTGGGCGTCGAGGTGACCGTCGACCGGAAACTGGGGGTCTACGAGCACTTCTGGGACGTCGCCGACGTCGACGGCGTCGACGGGAAACACTACGTGCCCGTCGGCTACGTCGTGACGCCGGAGTCGGAAACGTTTCGGGTGGACGACCAGCACGACGAACTTCGTCGGTTCGAACCGCCGTTCGAGACTGTCGACCTCCATCCCTACGTGCAAACGTACCTCGAAGACGCTGACGTGCTCGCGTCGCTGTGACCGCTGACGTGCTCGCGTCGGCGTTAGAAATTCGAGTGAAAAACGGGAACGGGACTCACTCGCGCCAGGTTTCGGGCACCTGAATCGTGTAGCGGCCGTCCTCCTGGAGGGCGATGATGTACTCCTCGCGGTCGTACAGTTCCATGAGGTTGAGTTCGTACTGGCCGCGCTCGACGACCCGGATGCTCTCGAACTGATCGTTGAGTTCCGCTCGCAGTTGCGCGAGGTCGGGTCGGTCGGGTTCGGTAGCGCCACCCTCGTCCGGACCGGTCGGCTCGGCAGTGGCCGCGTCGCCGGGTGGGTCCAGCGGTTCGGATGCGTCCGTCGTCGAGTCGCCCGTCGTCGAGTCGCCCGTCGTCGAGTCGCCCGTCGTCGAGTCGCCCGTCGAGACCGGCTGTCGAGACGAAGCATCCTCCGACGGAGGAGCGACCGATCCAGCCGAGACGTCCTCGGGGGTCGTATCGGCAGGAAGTTCCTCCGGGGAGACGACCTGGCTGCGAGCGTCCGACTGGGCGACGTCCTCGGTGGCGGCTTCCCGGCCGGCCGAGTCGTCGAACTCCTCGAAGTCGGGCGAGGAAGAACCGCCGACCATCTCTCGGACGGTCGCGGCGGCGTTGCCGACGGTTCGCGCGACCGACGCCTCGCCGCCGGGTGGGTCCGGCGGTTCGGGTGCGTCCGACGGGTCGGCTGCACGGGTCGTTTCGGGGTCGACGCCCTCGGGCAGGAACTGGAACTTGTTGCCGCCACAGTCCGGACAGCCCGACAGCATCTCCTTGGATCCGTCGGCGAACGTCCGGCCGCAGTCGGTACACTGGTGGGGCATGCTACTTGCGCGAGACGAGCGCGCTGATGAGGGTTTCGTCCTTGTGCAGCGTCTCGATCTGGTTGGCGGGGCCGATGACGGTGAGTTTCTTCGTGGACTGTTTGCCCATCAACCGGTCGAGGAAACTCGCGTCGGAGGTCTCCGAGCGCGGGTACGTCTCGATTTCGATGCCGTTGAACTCGTCGGGGCTGATCTCGGTCATCGTCACCTCGATGAGCCTCGACTCCTCGTCGGGGGTCAACCCCTCTTCCAGCACCACGATGTTACCCTCGCGCACGCCGTCTAAGATCATCCGGATCTTCTCCATGCTGGCCATGCCGGCCATGCGCTCGCCGCTGATGAGGTCGATCCGAACGCCGTCTTCGGGATGTTTGACTTCCGGCATCGGTATCACCCGAAGTACTCCGCGATGTTGTCGTAGACTTCGTCCATGTTGTCACCCTCTAGCGCCGACAGCGGAATCGTCTCGTGTTGGGGGAAGGCGTTGCGGATGCGCTGGACCGACGACTCCTCGAGGTCGATCTTGTTCGCGAGGATGAGCACGGGCAGGTCCTGGCTCTCGATGATGCCGATGAGCATCGTGTTCACCTGCGTGAACGGGTCCTCCGTGGAGTCTAGCACGTAGATGACGCCGTCGACGTCCTCGCGCAGCCAGTGCATCGCTTCGGCGACGCCCTCGGTGGCCTCCCGGGATCGCCGGACCGCGTCCTCCTCGTCCATGTCGTGTTCGAGAAACTCGGTGTAGTCGACTTTGGTCGTCACGCCCGGCGTGTCGACGATGTCGATGGAGACGGTCTTGCCGTCGCGTTCGATCTCGACGTTCTCCTTTCTGCGTGCGCGCCGGGTCTCGTGTGGAATATGGCTCTCCGGGCCGACGGCGTCGCCGGTCCAGTCACGGGCGATGCGGTTGGCCAAGGTCGTCTTGCCGGCGTTGGGCGGACCATATATGCCGATTCGTTTCGGATCTTGCTCCGAGAACAGCGTGCTTGCTGCCCTGGAAATGCTATCTTTGAGTTCGGTGAGTAGGCCCATCCATTGTCCTCCCGCGCCCGGATGGTACAGGCGCTTTTCGGGTCGAAATAGCAAGACGAGCCACCTTAAGTGTACGTCAGACATATATATAATATTCGATAGAACACGACAGAACATCCCGTAGCAACCGCTGGCGTTCGTCGTGGTAGCTACTGACGCCTGTCGTGATATCCGCCATTGCTTGACGCCCGTCGTAGTGTCTGCTAACGTCGAGCACGATCGATCTCCACCCCCCACCCCTCCGTTTCAAGTGGAACCACGACCGAACCCGACTTTCCGAACGTGTGAATTCGGGAAGGAGTGTCGAACGACGTCGACGAATCCTCTGCCATCCGCCGGGAAATACCCTAGAGTAATCACAGACTGACTCCGAAAAACCATTAGTAATTTCTAGATGCACGTTACCGACGAAATATTCCCTTCTGTCTAGTACGGATTTGGTTAATCGCTATGTGTATTAAATGTTTCCTGTTGTAGAGACCAATCATCGTCTCTCGTCGGGGTGGGTGTATTTGTGGCGTTCCACCTGAAACGAAGGGGTGGGGGGGTGAAAAGGAGTGAAAGGGCATTCGCCCGTTCAGGGGGGGAGGAGGGAGTATATCGTCCCAGAAAGGTCTATTCGTGGCTACCGTTTCGTTGCCGGTATCTGATTCGATCCTCTCTCGTTCCGCATCGGTCCCATGCATATTGTATTATTATTTCTACCCGTGATATTACCATACATAGTGAAACGACCGAAACCCTTAATATGCTATCAACCCCCGGTTCTTCTGGTTCAACTGGACGTCCCACGCCAGCGGTAATTACCCGATGACGGCGGAATCGAGGGATACCAGGGGCGTTCCTTGCACTCGTGGAACGGGTTTGCACTCGAAACGAAGGGGAACGTTCGCTATGACGAATGCCAACGACTCCGATCGTGACGCGGACGCAGAGTCTAGTCGCGAGACACCGGATCCGTCGTCGTCGCTGTCGGCCAACGAGAGAACGGACGCTCCGTCGTTCGATCCCGAAACGGTGAGTACCGACGGAACGTCGATCGACGAGGAACTGCTGGGCGACCTCGATTCGGGCGACGACTCCGACGAGGCGTCACGGGGTCTCTTCGACGACCTCCTCGAAGGCGAACCGATATTCGAGAACAAGGAAGTGCTCCGTCCGTCGTACACGCCTCACAAGCTTCCACATCGCGAGGAGCAGATCAACAACATGGCGACCATCCTCGTGACGGCGCTCCGGGGGGACACCCCCTCGAACATCCTCATCTACGGCAAGACGGGCACCGGCAAGACCGCCAGCGCGAAGTTCGTCAGCGAGGAGTTAGAAACCACCTCCCAGAAGTACGAGGTCCCCTGCGAGGTTCAGTACATCAACTGCGAGGTCACCGACACCCAGTACCGGGTGCTGGCCCAGCTCGCGAACAAGTTCATCAACCAGAACGAGGCCGTCATCGACGAGCGCGTCTCGAATCTAGAAGACCTGCGCGAGCGCGCTCGCGAGGACTCCTCCGCGCTCGAATCGACCGAGTTCGCCACGGTCGACGACGTGGCCGACCGCATCGCGGCGCTGGAAGACGACCGGGAATCCTTCGAGCAGGTCCCGATGACGGGGTGGCCGACCGACCGCGTGTACAACTCGTTTTTCGACGCCGTCGACTACCAGGAACGCGTGGTCGTCATCATGCTCGACGAGATCGACAAACTCGTCGAGAAGAGCGGCGACGACACGCTGTACAACCTCTCGCGGATGAACTCGGAGTTGGAGAACTCGCGGGTGTCAATCATGGGTATCTCCAACGACCTGAAGTTCACCGACTTCCTCGACCCGCGGGTCAAATCGAGCCTCGGCGAGGAGGAGATCGTCTTCCCGCCCTACGACGCCAACCAGTTGCGGGACATCCTCCAGCACCGCGCGGAGGTCGCCTTCGAGGACGGGGCGCTCACCGACGACGTCATCCCGCTGTGTGCGGCCTTCGCCGCGCAGGAACACGGCGACGCCCGCCGAGCGCTCGATTTACTTCGCACCGCGGGCGAACTCGCCGAACGCGACCAGACCGACGTCGTCGAGGAGGAACACGTCCGGCAGGCCCAGGAGAAGATCGAACTCGACCGCGTCGTCGAGGTGGTTCGAACCCTCCCGACGCAGTCGAAAATCGTCCTGTTTTCCATCATCTTACTAGAGAAAAACGGCGTCCACAACATCAACACCGGCGAGGTGTACAACATCTACAAG
>JBDGSB010000077.1:0-14188 GCA_042217765.1 Haloarculaceae archaeon
ATCCCGACGCGCTCTAGAATCCCGACGCGCTCTCGACACTTCTGCTGTTCGTCTCACGGTCGCCGCTCTCTCCCGTTCAGGTCAATTGTCTCCCGTCCGCCGCAGCGTCTCGATCCGGGTCGCCAGCGCGAGAAACGTCGCCGCCACCGTCAACAGGACGGCAACGCCGGCGGCGTACTCGTGGGCGGGCAGCGCGTGATCGAACGCGAACGTCTCCGGGTCGAACTCCGCACGGAGTAACGTGTGGTGGTAGTCGCCGACGATCGGCCAGAAGTAGTCGACGACGTCGTTGAGGGCGTACCAGCCGACGGCGACGGCGACGCCGCCGACCGTGAACCGGGCGTACCGGTGAATCAGGAACGCCTCCGTCGCCATCGCGAGGTGGCTCAGTATCAGGAACCAGTACAGCCACAGCGCGATGGAGCCGACGCCGTTGAGAAACACCTGGACGTACGGCGTCCACAGGCCGAGCTTGATGCACCCGAAAAACGCCAGCATGTGCAGGGGCTCTACGTCGTAGTCGAGCTTCCAGGCCGCCAGCGACAGCGCGATGAACAGCGTCGCCATCGGACTGTCGGGGACGACCGGCCACGCGATCAGCGGCGTCATCGCGAACTGTGCGCGGTAGTACCAGAACCCGAAGGCCGTCCCCGCCAGGTTCACCGCGACGATGGGCCACGCCAGCCGCAGGCCGAGGTCTTCGAGCCATCGCGGCAGCGGCGCGACGTAGCAGGGGAGGTCGTCGGGAGCCGGCAACGGGGCGTCGAAGTACCGTGCGACGACGCGCTCGACGTGACGACCGACCCGGCTGGACATGTCCGGGCCGACGGACGGAGAGCGGAAAACGATAGCGGTCGGGAGCGACGGAAACGCCGACTGCCTCGCGGGCGGCCGGCTCTGCGGACGACGGTCGAAGGACACGCGTTAAGTAACTCGATGCCCTATCGGTCGGCAAATGACCGAGGAAACCGACCTCGAAGACTTACACCGCGGGACCGAACTGGTCAAACGCGGGTTCGCGAAGATGCAAAAGGGCGGCGTCATCATGGACGTCGTCGACCCCGAACAGGCGCGCATCGCCGAGGACGTGGGTGCGGTCGCCGTGATGGCCCTGGAGGCCGTCCCGGCGGACATCCGCAAGCGCGGCGGCGTCGCCCGGATGGCCGACCCCGCCGACGTCGAAGCGATCATCGACGAGGTGTCGATCCCGGTGATGGGCAAATCGCGCATCGGCCACACCAAAGAGGCCCAGATCCTCGAGGCCATCGGCGTCGACATGATCGACGAGTCGGAGGTGCTGACCCCGGCCGACGACAAGTACCACATCGACAAGCGCGAGTTCACCGCCCCGTTCGTCTGCGGGGCCCGCGACCTCGGCGAGGCGTTGCGCCGCATCGATGAAGGTGCGGCGATGATCCGCACCAAAGGCGAGGCCGGCACCGGCGACGTCAACCAGGCCGTCCACCACCAGCGCACGATCAAGGGTGCCATTCGCGAACTCGAGGGGATGAGCCACGAGGAGCGCGAACGCTGGGCCCGCGAGCACGAAGCCCCCGCCGACCTCGTCCACGAAACCGCCGACCGCGGCCGCCTGCCCGTGGTCAACTTCGCCGCCGGCGGCATCGCCACCCCCGCCGACGCCGCGCTGATGATGCACCACGAATGTGATGGCATCTTCGTCGGCTCTGGCATCTTCGGCGCGGAGGACCCCGAAGCCATGGGCGAGGCCATCGTCGAGGCGGTCAACCACTGGGACGACCCCGAGACGCTGGCGACCATCGCCGCCAACATCGGCGAGGGCATGAAAGGCAACGCCAACGTCGACCTCCCCGAAGAGGAGCAACTGCAGGGCCGCGGCGTCTGAGCGGATGTCACAACACCGAAGGCCGTCGGCTACACAACGGGAGGTATGCCGTTTCAGGTGGCCGTCCCGACGATCGGGAAGATCAGGGCGGCACTAGAGGGAGTCGCGACGACGGAGGCACGACTGGCCGCCAGTGCCGTTCTGATCGTCGCCGGACTGGCTATCGGTCTCGTCGTTCTGCCGCTTGTTCTCCGGCGAACGGGTCGGACCGTCACCGACCGTCTCGTCACCGGACGCGTCGCCGATGCCCTCTCGCTGATCGGCGAGTACATCCCCCGAACCGCTGGCGACGCGGTGCTCCGGTTCGTCCAGGCCGCCGTGCTGGTGGCGACCGTCGGGGCCGTGTTGCTCGTGTGGGGACTGACCGGCGTCGTGATCGACGCGAGCAGGTGGCTCCTCCGGTCGGTTCCGGTCATCGGACAGGTGACCCTCTCGATCGTCGTCCTCGGTGGGACGTACGTCGTCTTCCAGTTGCTCGGCGACCTGGTCGATCGATTCGCCGACGACACGCGGTGGATGACCGACCACCAGGAGGAGATCCTCCTGCGGGTCTCACAGCTCGGCCTGTTCGTCGTGAGCGGACTCGCGTTGCTGACCGTCTGGGGCGTCAACCCCAGCGGCCTGCTGGTCGGGGCGGGATTCATCGGTATCGTGGTCGGCTTCGCCGCCCGCCAGACCCTGGGGTCCATCATCGCGGGATTCTTGCTGATGTTCTCCCGGCCGTTCACCATCGGCGACTGGGTCGCGATCGGCGACAACGAGGGCGTCGTCACCGACATCACCATCGTCCACACGCGCCTGGAGAACTTCGACGGCGAGACGGTCATCGTCCCCAACGACAGGGTGTCCGACCGGTCGATCGTCAACCGGAGCAACCGCGGCGGCCTCCGACTGAAGGTCGACGTCGGCATCGACTACGAGTCCGACCCCGACTACGCCGGGGACGTCGCGCTCGAAGCCATGAAAGCGATCGACCTCGTCGCCGACGGCCCGCCGCCGCAGGTGGTTCCGAAGGCCTTCGGCGACTCGGCGGTCGTCCTCGAACTCAGGTTCTGGATCAACCAGCCGACGCCGCCACGCAAGTGGCAGGCGATCTCGGACGTCGTCACCGGGGTCAAGGCGGCCTTCGAGGCGGAGGGCATCAAGATTCCGTACCCCCAGCGGGAACTGTCCGGCCGCGAGGAGACCGGCGGCTTCCGGGTTCACGACGGTACCCACGCCGCGGACGAGGCCGACGCCGTCGAACAGTCCGTCGACTAACGGGGATCGACCGGACAGCCGTCGATCTCGCCGCCACGCATCCCGTCGGCGAGCCAGTAGATGGACAACACCAACACGGCCGCCGCCAGCAGCGAGAATTCGAGTCCCTCCAGGGGAAGCACCGCCAGGACGCCGGCGGCACCGACCAGCGACAGCAGGCCGGCGACGACGGCCGTCCCGCAGGCGGCACAGCCGGCACCCAGCGTCCCCAACAGGACGCCCACCGCACTGCCGCCCTGCTCGACCGAGAGGCGGTGTTCGCGGAGGTGGTAGACCGCCAGCGCGACGTCGACGGCGACCAGCGTCGCGACGGCGACCAGCACCGTGCCGGACGCGAGCGTGTATGCCGTCCCGGCGAACGGATACAGCGAGACGAGCAGCGACAGCCGGTCGGTGATCGAAAGCGCGCCCCCCAGAGCGAACCCGACCAGCGCGAGGTTCTGCGAGAAGACGAACAGCGACAGCGCGCCGACCCACGCGAGGCCGGCCACCAGCGCGTAGCGGGGTATCCCCAGGACGAGCCGAGCGGTCCGGGCGATCAGCCGCCAGTCCGCGCGGGTCGTGGGAACGCGAACGCGCAGTCGCACGTTAGCCCCCCAGCGCGGTGGCGAAGACGTCGTAGCCCTGTGCGCCGATCACTTTCGTCCGGAAGGACCCGTCCCGGAACAGCAGGAATCCGGGCGTGCCCCGAACGTTCGCCGCACGGCCGGCCGAGAGGTCGACGTTCACCGCCGCGTCGGCGTCGCCGTTTCGCACGGCCGCGACGACGGCCGCGCCGTCGACGGCGGTGTCGGCCAGAAACGCCTCGGTCTTCGAGAGGACGGTCTCGGCGTCGAACGCTCCCTGGTTCGCGAAGTAGTGGGCTCTGAGCCGCCAGAAGACGCCGGCGTCGCGGTCGTAGGTCGCCTCTAACGCCTTCGTGGCGGGTTCGCCCCAGGGCTTGATGACGGGATAGCCCCGGAAGACGAACGCGACGTCGCCGCCGTCGACGAGTTTCGATTGCAGTGTCGGGAAGGTCTGGCGTTCCCAGCGAGCACAGGTCGGACACGACGGGTCCTCGAAGGCGACGACCACGCCCGTCGCCTCGGTCGGGTCGAGGCCGAGCGTCGGTTGGCCGTCGAGCCCGGCCGTCCCGGGATGGGTTTCCAGGTCGGAGTCGGCGTTCGCGTCCGTGGTCGTGGTCCTGTCCGTGCCGTCCTCGGACGGGGTGGTCCTCGTTCCCGTTTCGGCGTCGCCGCTCGCATCGTCGCCGCCCGCATCGTCGCCGCCTCCCGTGTCCCCGCTACAGCCGGCGAGCACGGCGCTTCCCAGTGTCGTGACACCGGCAAGGACGTCCCGTCGCGTGTGCATGTCCGAACGGCCGTGACGGGACAACATAGGGGTTTTGCGGAATCCGTCCCAAATTCGCACGAACTCGCTCCCGGATTCGACCATCGCTGGCGTGGCGACCGTCGAACGGGTTTATGGGTAGGGCGACCGTCCGAACGGGTATGTGTGGCCGGTACAGCCTCTTCGCGCCGCCGTCGACGATCGAACGGCGGTTCGACGCCACCTTCGAACGGTCGTTCGAACCGCGGTACAACGCCGCTCCGGGACAGTCGCTGCCGGTCGTCACCGACGACCGCCCCCACACCATCCAGTTCTTCGAGTGGGGACTGGTCCCCGGGTGGGCCGACGGCGACGAGGGCCACATCAACGCCCGCGCGGAGACGAATGGCCGACAGGCCCAGTTTCCGGGATGCCGTCCGCCAGCACCGCGACGACGCGCCGACGCCGGGCCGGTGTCTCGTCCTCGCGGACGGGTTCTACGAGTGGACCAACGTCGACGGCCGCCGCCAGCCCTATCGGATCACGCTGGCCGACGAACGCCCGTTCGCGATGGCCGGCCTCTACGACCGCTGGCGGCCGCCGGACGCCCAGGCCGGTCTCGACGCGTTCGTCGACGGCGACGGTCCCGACGCCGATCCGGACGTGCGAGAGACGTTCGCGATCGTCACGACCGAACCGAACGCCGTCGTCGCGGACCTCCACGACCGAATGTCGGTCGTCCTGCCGGCCGACGACGAACGCCGCTGGCTCACCGCCGACCCCGAGACGGTCCCCGATCTCTGTGACCCCTATTCCGACGCCAATATGCGTGCCTATCCGGTCTCGACCGCCGTCAACGACCCGAGCAACGACGTGCCGGCGGTCACGACCGAAATCGAACTCGCGTAGCGACGACCGCGCTACGGGCCGTTACCGTTGTTGCCGGTGTCGTTGCCGTTACCGTTGTTGCCGGTGTCGTTGCCGTTACTGTTGTTGCCGGTGTCGTTACCGTTACTGCCCGGCGCGGACGTGTCGTCCGGTGTGGCGTTTCCGCCGTCCGATTCGGTCGGATTGCCGGCCTGATCGTCGTTCTTCGTGCTGGCCCCGGAGGCCCCGTTCGTGTGCGTCTGATCGCCGGTGTCCGAGGTATCGCCCTGTCCTCGATCCGGACTCCGGGTCTCGCTCTGCCCCCGGTTCTTTTCGGGAGTATCGTCCTGTCCCTGCTTCGGTCCGTGATTCTTCCCGGTACCGTCCCGTCCCTGTGCCTGGTCCGTGCCGTGTGCGTTGCTCCGATCGTCTGGTCGTCCCTGGCCCGAGGCGTCACCTGCATTTTTTCCCTGTTTCTGGCCGTTGTCGGAGGGGCCGCTCTGTCCCCGATCCTGGCCGTTACCACGATTCTCCGCACCCGGTGACGAGCCGTCGGTTCGGGGACCGCCCCGTTCGTCGTTCTCAGCAGTCGCTTTCGATTTCCCCCGTCCGTTCCCAGGAGGGTCGGCCGACGACCTCGGGGCGGGCCTCGAAATCGTGCTCACGTTTCGTGCAACGGCGGCCACGGTACGTCCGCCGACGGTCGAGGCCTGCGTTTGCAGGCGGTCGAGTTTCGTCGTGTTCACGCCGACCGCTCTCGCCCGGGTTTTCGTCGTCGAAAGCCCCTCCTGCAGGACGTCGATGCGGGTCGCGAGTCCGCTGGTTCGGGCGCGATACGCGACCGCCGACAGGTTCCCGCGTTCGTACTCGCGCTGGAGCCGTTCGCTTCGGTTCTGCAACCGCGCCAGTCGCTTCGCCAGGGAGTCGGTCCGTGCGTCGACCGCGTCCGGGCGTTCGTTCTCGTCGGCCGCGTCGTAGCCGGCGCTCCACATTCCGTCCTCGACGCCGTCGGCCGTCGCTCCGGCAGTGGCCTGCACGAACGCAGACAGTTCCGTTCCAAAACTCGCGTTGGTGGCCGCACTGTCGTTCGCGTCGCCCCCCGTCGTCGCGTTCTCGGTGGTCGTCGACGCGTTCTCGGTGGTCGTCGTCGTACGGTCGTCCGGCGTCGTGGTACCGGTCGGTGTCGTCGTGGTACTGGCCGTCGGCGTCACGGTATCCGCCGCCGTCGCTGGACCGACGACTACCACGACCAGGACGACGAGTGCAATCATCACGGTCCGCCACCACGTCATTCGTCCCTCCGTTGGGCGCACCACCTTAAAAATCGCAACCTTCGTTCGCATCGTTCACGGTTCCACCAAACCGAATTATACCGTCCAAGAGTGTTTATCGTCGCGTATCGACCGACGAATCGGACGATTGATGGCGCTCGCGAACTGACTCGCGATCGATGGCCGAGATTACGGTCTACTCGCGGGAGGACTGCCACCTCTGTGACGAGGCGCTGGCGACCGTCCGGTCGGTCGCCGACGAGGTCGACGCCACGGTGGCCGTCGAGGTAGTCGACGTCGACGAGGATCCCGACCTCCGCGAGGAGTACGGCCAGCGGGTACCCTACGTCTTCGTCGACGGCGATCCGCGATTCAAGTACCGCGTCGACGCCGACCGCCTGCGGTCGCTGCTGGCCGAACGACCGACATAGCCTCTCCCTACTGTCGAACGGGCGAACGCGACGGAGGCGGGGCCGAAGCCAGGATCGAGACCAGGAGCAGGATCGAAGCCAGCCCTGGACCGTCGAGCATTTACGCTGTCGCCGGCCACGAGCAGGTATGTTTCCGACGTTCGAGGTGATTCCGGCCGTCGACGTACAGGACGGACAGGTCGTCCAGCTCGTCGGCGGCGAGCGGGGGACGGGCAAGACCTACGGCGAGCCGGTCGCGGCCGCCCGGCGGTGGGTCGAGGACGGGGCACGGACGCTACACCTGGTCGACCTCGACGGTGCCTTCGATGGCGAGCGAGCGAACGCCGACGCGGTGTCGTCGATCCTCGACGCCGTCGACGTGGACGTGCAACTCGGCGGGGGAATCCGCACGGCTGCGGACGCGACGGGACTGCTGCGGCGGGGCGTCGACCGCGTCATTCTCGGGACGGCGGCCGTGGAGAATCCCGACCTCGTGGCCGAAATCAGCGAGGAGTACCCGGGATCGGTGATGGTGAGCCTCGACGCGAGAGACGGCGAGGTCGTCGTCTCGGGATGGACCGAGGGGACGGGACTGAATCCGGCCGAGGCTGCCCGGCGCTACGAGGGCCTGGGCGCGGGGGCAATCCTGTTCACCGACGTCGACGTCGAGGGACAGCTAGCGGGCGTCCGGACGGACGTCGTCGAAGCCGTCGTCGACGCCGTCGACGTGCCGGTCGTCGCCAGCGGCGGCGTCGCCACCCTCGACGACGTCGACGCGCTCCGGGCGGCGGGTGCAAGCGCCGTCGTCGTCGGGAGCGCGCTCTACGAGGGAGCGTTCACGCTACGGGAGGCCATCGACGCGGTCAACTGATGGCCCCGGACTCGGGCGCTTCGAGGTGGGGCAACAGCAGGACGTACGCACCGCCAGCGATGCACAGGCCGGCGACGACGGTCAGCCGCGAGGTGCTGAACAGGCCCAGTCCGAGCAGGACCAGAGCGACCGCACAGGCCTCCATCGTGTGACTCATACACGTGAAACGTGCCTGTTGCAGAACAAATACCCCCAGCAGACGGCCGGACGACGGCCGTCAGACGAATATCGTGTGTGATATTTCGAGGCGAGAAGCGCACGACCCCGACGAACGACCTCCTGTGAGGTTCCTCGCCGATCGCGAGCGTCGACGCCGGTATCAAAACCTATTTTCGACCCCAATTCCCCACGATAACGCATGGCGGACGATCCCACCGTCGGCGACGCCATCGACCGAATCCCGACCGGTCGCTACCACTGGGGACTGATGGTCGTCGTCGGTGGCACGTGGGCGTCGATGTCCGCGGCCATCTTGAGCATCTCGTTCACGCTGCCGATATTCATCGACGTCTGGAACCTCTCGGGGGTGGCCGCTGGCGTCCTCGGGAGCGCGAGCCTGGTCGGGATGATGGTCGGCAATACCCTCGGTGGGCGATACGCCGACCACGCCGGGCGAAAGCGGACCATCACGGTCGGCATCGTGGCCTTCTCGCTGTCGACGGCGCTGACCGGGCTGGCGGTGGGACTGTACTCCGCGATGCTATTTCGGTTCCTGACCGGCGTCGGACTCGGTGCCGCCACCGTCGCCGGCGCGTCGTACGTGACCGAACACCTGCCGACCGCCAAGCGGGGCCGGTACGTCACGTATCTTGAAGTGCTGTTCTCGGTCGGCAGTCTCGTGACCGTCGCCGTCGCCTGGCTGTTGCTCTCGAAGTTCCCGACCGACGGCACGCTGTTCGGCGTGGCGGCCTGGCGCGTGTTCTTCGCGGTCGGCGGCGCGCCCGTCGTGCTGGCGCTGGTCGTCTCGCGGTACCTGTCGGAGTCGCCGTACTACCTGGCCGAGCAGGGCGACCTCGACGGGGCACGGGACCGCCTGGCGTCCATCGCGCGATCCAACGGCGTCGACCCGGCCGGCTTTCCGGCGTCGCTATCCCGCGTCGAATCCGGCGGGAACGGGACGGGCTTCTCCCGACTGTTCGACGACGACCTCCTTCGCACGACGCTGCTGGTCACGGGACTGTGGGTCGCGATCAACCTCGCCTACTACGGAATCTTCACCTGGCTGCCGACCACCGTCGAGAACGCGGGATACGTGGGGGACCTCTACCGGTACTTGCTCGTGGTCGCGGTCTTTCAGTTCCTGGGGCAACTCTCGGGCGCGTACCTCATCGACGTGGTCGGCCGCAAGTGGACGCTGGGGTCGTACATGGTCGTCGGCGGCGTGGCGACGTACGCGTTCGCGGTCGCGATTCCCGGCAACGGGGCCGTCGGCGACCAGTTGCTGTTCTCGGTCGGCGTCTTCGCGATGGGATTCACCCTGTTCGGCGCGTGGGCCGTGCTGTACGCCTACACCTCCGAACTGTTCCCCACGGAGGTGCGCGGCTCCGGCCTGGGATTCACCGGGTCGGTCGGGAAGGTCGCCGCCACCCTCGGGCCCGTCCTGTTCGGGTCGCTAGCGCAGTTCGGCTACCTCGTCGCGCTCGCACCCGTGATGACGTTGCTGGTCGTCTACGGTCTCCTTCTGCTGACGTTCGGTCGCGAGACCAGCGGCGAGACCCTCTCCTGAGAGACGCAACCACCTTATAGTCGGACCGACAGGATAGTCGTATGACAGAGCGGACGGCGGCGGTGACCCGCGAGACCGCCGAGACGGACGTCGAGGTGACCCTGGCCGTCGACGGCGACGGCGATGCCACCGTCGACACCGGTATCGAATTCTTCGATCACATGCTCGAATCGTTCGCAACCCACGGCCTGTTCGACCTCACCGTCGACTGCGACGGCGATCTGGCCGTCGACGACCACCACACCGTCGAGGACGTGGCGATAACGCTGGGCGAGGCGTTCGCGGAGGCACTGGGCGACAAGCGCGGCATCCGGCGCTTCGCCGACCGGAAAGTACCCCTCGACGAGGCGCTGGCGACCGTCGTCGTCGACGTCAGCGGCCGGCCGTTTTTCGCCTTCGACGGAACGTTCTCCCAGGAGACCGTCGGCGGGACGACCAGCCACATGGCGCGCCACTTCGTCCGGTCGCTGGCGACCAACGCTGGCCTGACCGTCCACGCGGGCGTCGACGGCGAGAACGCCCACCACGAGATCGAGGCCCTGTTCAAGGCGACCGCGCGCGCGCTCGACGACGCGACCCGCATCGACGAGCGCCGCAGCGACGTCGCCTCCACGAAGGGCGAACTGTAGCGATGTCGGGGCGTTCGTTCCACTCCGGAGGTGGTCACCGATGAGCGACGACGAGTACTCCTTTCGGACGATCCTCGAAAAGTTCGAGGAGAGCCCCAGCCAACAGCGGGTCATCCGTCTGCTGCTCGAACGCGGCTTCTCCGTCAGCGACGAGGGCCGGGTCGTCTCCGGCGGTATCGAGATTCCAAACACCGGTATCGCCCGCGAGATCGACGTCGACCGGCGGGTGGTCGACGCAACGACCGACGCCATCCTCGCCGATCCCGAACTGAAGCGCATCTTCCAGAACATCTCCCAGATTCCCAGTCTGATGGATCTGGCTCCGCTGCTGGATCTGACCGTGCTGACCGTCGACGTCTACGACACCCAACAGCCCGGTATCGTCGCCGAAGTGACCCGCCTCATCGCCGAGCGCGGCATCTCGATGCGCCAGACCATCAGCGAGGACCCCGAGTTCGCCGCCGACCCCAAACTCTACATCATCGTCGAGGAGGACCTGCCCGGCGACCTCCTCAACGAGATCCGAAAACTCGATTTCGTCCGGAAGATCGAGTTGCAGTGAGTCCGTGCGAGTCGGTCGGCACATTCGTCCACGCGCGAGTCGGTCGGCACATTCGTCCACGAGCAGCGTCCCGGTCTCGGTTGTCCGTCAGGAAGCGTCCGTGGTGCTGTCGTTGGACCCCCAATCGTCGGGCGAGGTACGGAGCGCGCTGAAGTTTATCGTCTGCTGGGTCGCCACCACGTCACCGTCGGTGCGACACGGCGTGTCGGTCTCCGCGTCGAACTCGCCGTTGCCGTCGGCGTCGGCGTAGGCGACGACGCGAATCCGGTGTCGGCCGGTCAGGTTGCGATCCAGCGCGATTGCGTCGCCGTCGGCAGTGACGCCGTAGTTCAGTCCCTGCGTTCCGGCGTGGGTCGTCCCGAGAACGGTGCCGTTGGTCTCCGCGACGAAGAACACGCTCGCGTTGGCGGTCAGAGTGTAGCCGATGGCCACCCTGTCGGCCGCCCACGTCGTTTCGCCCGGCCCGCCCAGTCCGTAGAACGACACCCACTCCGCACAGCCGGGTCCCGTCGCCGTGGGCGTCTCGTCTATCGTGGTTCCGTCGGGCCCGGTCGTCGACGGCGGGTTCGTCGTCGTCGAGGCTCCCTGTCCAGCGATGCCGGACGAACAGCCGGCCAGGACCACCAGCGCCGCGACGGCCGCGGCGACGGCGGTTCGCGCTCGTCGGTTCATACCGGATCGTCGGTCGCCGCGGTGAAAGGGCGTGCGTTGAGTGAAAGACCCGTTTGATCGACCGTCTGGGACTGCGAGCGTCGACGACGGGCGAGCGACGGTCGACGCGAATCACCAACGTCTATCTCGATGGCCCGCGAACGCTCGTCCGTGACCGAGGAGTTCAGGACGGTCGCGGGTCGCGGCTACGCCAACTTCGAGATCAGGGGCTCGGAGTTCATCGGCCACGTCGCGCCCGCACAGTCAATCGAAAAAGCGGAGTCGTTCGTCGACGACCGCCGCCGCGAATACGACGACGCGACGCACAACGTTCCCTGCTACCGGATTCGCGCGGACCCGTTACGGGAGTGGTCCAGCGACGACGGCGAGCCGACGGGGTCGGCCGGCAAACCCGCACTGAACGTCCTCACCCAGCAGGACCTGGAGAACGTCGTCGCGGTGGTGACCCGCTACTACGGCGGCACCAACCTCGGCGTCGGCGGCCTCGCCCGCGCGTACGGCCGCGGCGTCAAGGAAGCGGTTGCCGACGCCGGCACCACGACCGACCGCCCCCACGAAACGTTCGCCGTCACCGTCGCGTACGACGACTCCGGGACCGTCCGCGGCCTCCTAGAGAGCGCGGACGTGGCGTTCGACGCCGCCTACGAGGCCGAGGTAACCTTCGAGGTGCGCGTCCCCGTGGCCGAGGGCGGCGACCTCAGAGACCGCATCCGCAGCGCCACCAGTGGCCGGGCTGACATCGACCGAGCGTAACTCACCGGAGTCGGCGTTTGAGAAGGTACAGTGCGCCCCCGATCCCTGCTATCGAAGCTTCGATGCCGAATCCTGGCCCCCGACCGCTCGTCGTCGTGATTTCACCACCCGTCGTCGTCGATTCATCCTCGTGGGTAGCGATACTGGACGTCGTTTCAGTACCCGACGGCGTAGTTGTTGAGGGCGACGCTGTCGTCGAAGATTCTGTCGTCGACGTGGGTGTCTCGTCTTCGATGGTGATTGTGGACGTCGTTTCGAGCGAGGACCCACTACTATCCACGACCCGAAGGGACACGTCGTATTCGCCCGGTTCTTCGAAGGTGTGGCTGGCGACTTTTCCTGCTGCAGTCTCTCCATCGTCGAAATCCCACGAGAAACTCAGGAGTGTTTCACCAGGTGTCCGGGAGTCGGATGCGTCGAACTCGATCGTTTCGCCGACGGTCGGAGTTTGAGGAGTGACGTCGAACGTCGCTTTCGGTCCGAGTTGGTCTCCGAATTCGCTCACGTCCTCCCCGGCGATGCTTTTCCGGTGAAACTCGATAATCACGTCGTCTTTTGCTGGCCTGTGACCGATATCCTCGATTATCTTGAACTGGGCTTCGATACCCGCCTGTTGGTATGTAGATTGGCAGTACGGGAATCGCTGAGAGAGCATGTCTTCCCCGTACACGTCGAGTGCGATTTCCCGCATCCGTTCGGACCAGGCGTCATCGTACGGGATCGTGTCGTTAGTGTCTTCAGCGCCCATGTAGAGGAATTGATTGACGTCGTTCAGTGCGTCCAGATCGACGGGTTCGCCGGTGAGTTCCTCGACATCCGCAATGCCGATGTGATAGTCGAGTGTGTGTCCTTTCGCCTCTTCTAGCGGGAGCATCGTCATGCCATTCAGGCCGCCAGCAGTCACGGAGAGGACGCGTTCTGGATGGAGGAGAGTGAAGCGGTCGACGAAATTTCCCGAAGCCGAAAACCCGTTCAAGATTACGTCCTCTCTGATCGGGAATTCCTGGGATCGCAATTGTTCTCGAGCGTGATCGACCATTCGTAGCAGTTGCAGATCGATCCGTTCGAGCGGGCCGCTCGACAGTTGGAGCGTTTGTCGATCGAGTTGATGTGTGTAATAGTGCCAGTCTACGGGCTCGGACTCCGGGCGTGGGAACACGGGCACGAGCAACGGGACGCCGAGGCTCGAACTGATGCGTCGGGGGAAGTGGCCTTCGTTGAGGAGTTCCCTAGCCCGCTCTTCGTGTTTCTGAAAGTCATCGGTGGCGGTCCCGGTATTGTTTGGCTCGACGAGTATCGGAACGTCGGAACCATCGTCCACCATCGGTGGAGCGTAGTAATAGTACGGATAGTTGAATCCATCTTCGGGGCTGGCGTCGACTCGCGTGACCGGAATGCGATCGAGGTAGGTGACATTCCCGGTAACGGTGACTGTGGCGGTATCGCGCGCAATAGACGAGCCGCCACCTTCCGGATAGAGTGAGAACGAAAGCGTTCGATCGTCGGTGACGGGTGTGTCCAGTTGCACAGTGAAATCTTGACGGTCGGTCCCAGCGGGGAGGATCCCCATCGCGTGTCTTTTGTCCTGGTTCGGGGCACGAACCTGGTACATCGCATCGATCGATGTTCGAACGCTCGCGATGACGATCTCTGTCCCATCCGTGGACTGGTCATCGAACGTAACGGAGGCTCGAGCGTCCTCCTGGGCAGCGGCCATTGTGCTGCCTAGGGACGGGATGGCGAGACTGCTACCGATCGTTCTTACCAGACGTCGACGCCTCCATGTTCGATGCATGGTATAGTCAATAGTATTACCATGGTTATTCAACGTTATGATAACTACGACATCGCATATTCCAACGTCGGAGCGACACTTCCGCCTGTGATTATCTCACGCCCAATTATCAATTATGTATACTGATAGAATATACAATATGAACGGTCTTCTACTCTAGGGAGACGGATGGGCAGTGCTCGGTACTGGCGGTGAGCGAC
>JBDGSB010000125.1:0-14181 GCA_042217765.1 Haloarculaceae archaeon
ACTTCTCGCGGCCGGGCAACGGCATCTGTCACAACGTCCACAAGGAGAACTTCGCCGCCCCGGGCAAGACGATGCTCGGCTCGGACAGCCACACGCCCACGCCCGGCGGCATGGGCGAGTTGGCCATCGGCGCTGGCGGGCTAGACGTCGCCGTCGCCATGGGCGGCGGGGCCTACTACATCGACATGCCCGAGGTCGTGAACGTCCGCCTGGAGGGCGAACTTCCCGAGTGGGCGACCGCGAAGGACGTCATCCTGGAGATGCTCCGGCGACTCTCCGTGAAGGGCGGCGTCGGCAAAATCTTCGAGTACACCGGCCCCGGCGTCGAGAGCCTGTCGGTCCCCGAGCGGACGACCATCACGAACATGGGCACGGAACTCGGCGCGACCTCCTCGATCTTTCCGACCGACGAGCGGACGAAAGACTACCTACAGCGAGTCGGTCGCGGCGACGAGCACGTCGAACTGTCGCCCGACGACGACGCCACCTACGCCGACCAGGTCACCATCGACCTCTCGGAGTTGGAACCGCTCATCGCGACGCCATCGATGCCCGACAACGTCGTCCCCGTGCGCGAAGTCGCGGGCACCGGTGTCGACCAGGTCATCATCGGCTCCTGTACCAACGGCGCGTACGAGGACGTCCTCCCGGCCGCGAAGATGCTAGAGGGCCGCGAGATCGACAAGCAGACGGAGATGATCGTCGCGCCCGGCAGCAAGCAGGCCAGCGAGATGCTCGCGCGCAACGGCTGGACCGCCGAGATGATGGCCGCCGGCGTCAACTTCTCGGAGGCGACCTGCGGGGCCTGCATCGGCATCGGACACGTCCCGGCCTCGGACTCGGTCAGCCTGCGGACGTTCAACCGTAACTTCGAGGGCCGGTCGGGCATCGAGGACGACAACGTCTATCTGTGCTCGCCGGAGGTCGCTACGGCGTCGGCGCTGGCCGGCGAGATCGTCGACCCGCGCGACCTCGCCGATGAACTGGGTGACCTCGAAGACCCCGGCTTCGAGGAACCCGACGAGTACGTCGGGGTCAGCGGGGCCGACCTCATTGCGCCAGATGAGGCCGTCGACGACGACCTCGTGAAAGGGCCGAACATCGGCGACGTGCCGCTGAAAGACCCGCTCGACGCCGATATCGCCGGGCCGGCGCTGTTGAAGATGGGCGACAACATCACCACCGACCACATCATCCCGGCCACCCAGGACATCCTGATGTACCGCTCGAACATCCCGAAGCTCAGCGAGTTCACCCTCAGCCGCGTCGACGATAGCTTCGCCGAGCGGGCGCTGGACGCCGACGGCGGCTTCCTCGTCGCCGGCGAGAACTACGGTCAGGGCTCCTCCCGCGAACACGCCGCACTGTGTCCGATGTACCTCGGCGTCGAGGGCGTCCTCGCCCGGAGCTTCGCCCGCATCCACAAGGCGAACCTCTTCAACTTCGGGCTAGTGCCCCTAGAGATCGACGAAGAGACCTACGAGCGCATCGAACAGGGCGACGACGTCGAAATCGTCGACGACGTGGCCGAGGCCGTCCGTTCCGGCCGCGAGGAGTTCACCGTCCGCGTCAACGACGAGTGGGAGGCCACCGCGACGCTCGACGCCTCCGAACGCGAGCGCGAAATCCTCGCCGACGGCGGCAAACTCCCCCACACGAAAAAGCAGTACGAGCAGGAAGGCGGTGCTGCGCCGGCCGACGACTGACACGGATTCGTGTCTTCGGTTGCCGGTGGATCGCCGACCCGTTCGGGCGACTCGCCGGCAAAGAGCGACCCCAATCCGTATGACGCCGTCGGTACCCGGCCGTCGCTGTCGTCGCGTCACGGACGGCCGTCGCTGTCGTCGCGTCACGGACGGCCGTCGCTGTCGTCGCGATCGAGCGGGGCCGACGGCTTGCGCAGGCGTACCCGTGTGAGTTCGAGGCGCGTATTCGAAAGGTTCCAGGCGCGTGTTCGAAAGGGGGAGAGAACGGGGGGATGGGAGTGGGGGTGGCACCCGGAATCCGGGTGCGAGTAGACGTTGGCGCGTGGTGATTAAGTCCCTTTTGGCTCCGGCACGCTTTGGCTCCGGTGTGCGTTCGAGCGGACGCGGACACCTGTGAGCCAGTAGGCATTTGTGGACGAGTCCCGTACCAGCGACCGTGACCACGGTCGCATCCGATACGACGACGCCGGTGGTTCGGCCGGCGACGCGAGCGGACTTGCTGACCGTCTTTCGCATCGAGCAGTCGGCATTTCCGCAGCCGTGGCCCTACAGCGTCTTCGAGCGGTACCTCGACGAACCGGGATTCCTCGTCGCCGAGTCCCGGGCGGGTCCCTGCCCGGAGGCGGCCAGCGGCGACCGCAACTGCGTCGTCGGGTACGTCGTCGCCGACGTCGTCGCCGACCACGGCCAGCGACTCGGCCACGTCAAGGATATCGCCGTCGCCGAACGGCGTCGCGGCGAGGGCGTCGGGCGACGACTCCTCGGCCGAGCCCTGACCGTTCTGGCCGGCCGGGGCGTCACCGCCACCAAACTCGAAGTCCGCGAGGGCAACGACTCCGCACTCGCGCTGTATCGGTCGTTCGGCTTCGTCCACCGCGGCACCCTCTCGAACTACTACAGCAACGGCGAGGACGCACTGGTGATGATCCGGGAACTCGACCGACCGGCGACGAGCTAGCGACCGGCGACAGGCGAGCGATCGGCGCAGTCTCGTACGGGTCGGGACTACCGTTTCGCGCAGTAGTCGACGAAGTTTCGCAGAATCCGCAGGCCCGTCTCGCCGGACTTCTCGGGGTGAAACTGCGTTCCGAAGACGTTGCCAGCCTCGTTGGCGATGACCGCGGGGAAGGTGACGCCGTAGTCAGTGGTTGCGACCACGGCCTCGTCGTCGTCGGGGTCGGCGTAGTAGGAGTGGACGAAGTAGGCGTACTGGCCGTCGACGGACCCGCCGGGCCCGTTTGCTCGGTGCGTCGTCGACGCGCCGGTGTCGATGCCCGTGACCAGCGGGTGCTCGCGCCGGACGGACAGTTCGTTCCAGCCCATGTGGGGCACCTTCAGGTCGCCGGTGAAGCGGACGTTGGTGCCGGGGATCAGGTCCAGGCCCTCGACGTCGCCCTGGCCCTCGTGGTGGGCTTCCTCGCTAGTGGTCAACAGCATCTGCATTCCCAGGCAGATGCCGAACAGCGGTTTGCCGGCCGCGGCGTGGTCGATCAGCGCGTCGCGGAACGGACCGGCGTTGTCCATCCCCTCGCTGAACGCGCCGACGCCCGGGAGGACGACGCCGTCGGCGGCCGCGAAGTCCGCGGGGTCGTCGGTGATCTCGACGGTCGCGCCGGCCCGCTCTAGCCCGCGGGTGACGCTACGGAGGTTCCCCAGTCCGTAGTCGACGACGACCACGTCCGCGGCCGTCTGCCGGGAGTCGCTCATACGAGACGGTAGCGGTCCCCCCGACAAGTCCCTTCCCTTTCAGAACTCGCCGAGTCGGGACTGGCCGCCGTCGTCGGCGAAGTCCGCCGCCCGCCGGAGCGTCCGTGCGAAGGTCTCCTCCTGGCTCCGGTCGTACAGCGTCGCGGCGGGGTGGACACAGACGAGGACGCGCCGCCGTTGGCCGGCGATGTCGTGTTCGACCACGTCGCCGGCTTCGCCGGTGACCGCCACCTCCCGTTCTAGCAGGTGCTCGCTCGGCACCTTCCCGAGCGTGACGATCACGTCGGGATCGACGGCCGCGATTTCGGCGTCGAGGTAGCCTCGACAGTTGGTCAGTTCCGCGGCGGTCGGGTCGCGGTTGTCGGGCGGGCGACACCGGACGCAGTTCGTAATGCGAACGTCCGCACGCGCGAGGCCGACGTCGCGCAGTCCCGAATCGAGGACGTCGCCGCTGCGGCCGACGAACGGTTCGCCCTCCTCGTCCTCCCGCGCGCCGGGCGCTTCGCCGACGAACAGCAGGGCCGCGTCGGTCGGGCCGACGCCGTCGACGATGCGGCTCCGGGAGTCGACCAGGTCGGGACAGCGCGTGCATTCGGCCACCCCGAGGTCGGCGTCGAGTTCGTCCATGCGTTGCGCGTCCACGTCCGGGGACAAAGCTTCGACGGTCACCGGTCGACGGGTCGCGACCGTCATCGATCACTCGCGGACGAACGCGTCGGCCGCGCGGGCCGCGAGGCGAGCGACCCGGATCGGTTCCGGGCGACCGCCCTCGGGCGTGAACGCCCGGACGACGTCGGCAGCGTCCGCGCGGTCGAGGCCGACGTTGCGGACGAACAGCGTCTCGCCGTGAACGTCTAGCTCCCAGCGGTCCGGCTGGGCGCGGTAGCGCGCGAGCCGGCGGGTACGTTCTTCGCCGTCGAACGCCGCCTCGATAGCGTCGGTCAGGCCGTTGCTGGCCTCGAAGGTCACCGACAGCACCGGCCGCTCGACGGCGTCGTGCAGGGCACGGAGGTCGAGAACGTTGAACCAGGCGGGAGCGATGCCGGCGACGATGCAGTACCGGACGTCGGGACGGTCTAGCGACTCGAACAGGGCGGCGACGCCGTCGGTCGCGTCGTGACCGCCGACCGTACACCGCCCGAAGACGAGGCCGTCGACGACGCGGTCGGCGCGGACGACCGCCCCGGCGAGGGTACTGCGCTCGTCGCGAAACGATTCGGCGACGCCGAGGGCGCGGACCCCGGCTTTCACGTGTTGTCCTTGTCTTTGATGTCCTTGAGTCGGTCGAGCAGTTCGTCGTTCGAGGCCGTGAACTCGTATTCGACGTCACCGTCGTGTGTGTTCTGTGCGGCCGACACGCCGTCGTCGTCCTCGAAGTCCGTGTCGTACTCCTGATTGTCTTGTTCGGACTCGTCGTAACTCCCGAACCCCATGTGTACGTGAGACACTACGGTATTCTCCATGAAAAATCACTCGCCGTTTCGCAACCGAACGACCGACGGTATCAAGCGGCCGGCGGTCCACGGGGTGACCATGGAGGTCCACAACGTCACCGCCGGCGCCGAAACGTTCACGTGCAACGCCTACCTCGCGCTGGGCGCGCGACCCACGCTGGTCGACGCCGGCGCGATGGAAGGCGTCGTCGACGCCGTACGCGAACACACCGACGACCTCGACGCCGTCGTCGTTACCCACCAGCACGGCGATCACGTGGAGCGACTCGCCGACGTCGTCGACGCGTTCGACGCCGACTGCTACGCCTACGCCGACCACCCGCACCGGACCCACGCGATGGCCGACGGCGACACCGTCGCGATCGGCGACGAGACCTGCGAGGTAGTGTACACGCCGGGCCACGCCGACGACCACGTCTCGCTGGTCTCGTCGGCGTCGCTGTTCAGCGGCGACGTGGTCGTCCACGACGACGGCGCCTTCGACGACGGAAGCTTCGGCCGGACCGACATGGCCGGTCAGTCCCGCGAGCGGCTCGTCGAGTCGATCCGCGACCTGTTGGACCGCATGCCCGACGGGGTCGAACACATGTACGCCGGTCACGGCGGCGTCTTCGACGGCGACGTTCGTGCCGTCGTCGAACGGGCGCTCGAACGGGCCGAGCGACGCGAGCCGAAATATCCCGACGAGTAGCCGTCGGTGGTCGCCGGCCGGGAACGGAAGAAGACGAACGGACGCTACGCGTTGCGCGGTTCCTTGCTCTTCGGGCGGAGATTGCTGTAGCCGCACTTGCGACAGCGCTCGGCGCGGTGGGGGTTGCGCGCGTTACAGCGCATGCAGATCTGCTTGTCGAGCGTTCGCGCCTGTGCCTTCTCGAAGGTAGCCATACCGGGCCGTTGCCGGTCCCGGCGTTTAAGCGTTTCCGAGTCGGGCCGCCTTCGGCACCCGCGGCCGGCGGGAACCGGCGACCCGTTTATGCCGCTGGCACTCGGGCTGTCGATATGTACGATCGGCTAGCGGACCTCGCGGTGACCGTCGACGACTGGACGCTCGATCGCCACGAGGCGGACACGTCGAGCGGCTTCACCCGCGTCAGCACCGTCTTCGAACTCGACGGGGACGGGCGCGTCGGGCGAGGCGAGGACGTCACCTACGACACCGTCGACCACGACCGTCTGCACGAGGCCGTCGACGGCGACGGCGGCGACCCGCCCGAACTGCCCACGGGAACGTTCGCGTTCGAGGAGTTCTCGGAAGCACTGGACGACGTCGCGCTGTTCCCGGAGCCGCCCGACCGACCGACATCCCGGCACTACCGGCGGTGGGCCGTCGAGAGCGCGGCGCTCGATCTGGCGCTCCGGCAGGCGGAGACGAACCTGGCGGCGGCGCTCGACCGGACGTACGACCCGGTCCGGTTCGTCGCGAGCACTCGACTGGACGAGGACGGCGGGGAGCCGTCGGCCGACCGGGTCCACGCCTTGCGCGACGCCTACCCGGGCCTGGAGCTGAAACTCGACCCGACCCCGGCGTGGGACGCGTCGCTGGTGTCGGAGCTGGCGGCGACCGACGCCGTCCGCATCGTTGACCTGAAGGGATACTACGAGAACACGGACGTCGACCAGGACGCCGACCCCGACTTCTACCGGCGCGTCGTCGAGGGGTTCCCCGACGCGATCGTCGAGGACGCCCGCTGGACCGACGCGACCGAGCCGATCCTCGAACCCGCCGCCGACCGCCTGTCGTGGGACAAGCCGATCGAGGGACTGGCCGACGTCGAGGCGCTGCCGGTCGATCCCGCCTGGCTCAACGTCAAGCCGTCTCGGTTCGGCACCGTCGAGTCGCTGCTGGCGACCGTCGAGTGGGCGCTGGACCGCGGCGTCTCGCTGTACGGCGGCGGCCAGTTCGAACTCGGCGTCGGCCGCCAGCACCTCCATGCGCTGGCCTCGCTGTTTTACCCCGACGGCCCCAACGACGTCGCGCCCCGTGGCTACAACGACCCCGACGTCCGGACCGACCTGCCGTCGAGCCCGCTCGCGCCGCGCGCCGATCCCGTCGGGCTGGCGTGGCGATACCTCCAGTAGCGTGCCGGATCGCGATTCGCCGCCCGCCGGCCCGCAAGTTTATCCATGATCCGGCGAAACGGATCGCCATGGCCACCGAAAGTGCACTTTCGAATATCCAGTTGACGGACGACCGCTACACCGTCGAGCAGTCGCTCGTTCGGAACAAGTACACGGCGACCGACAGCACCGGCACCGTCGTGGTGCGGGGCAAACAGAAACTGTTCAAGTTGAAAGAGGAGTTCCCTTTCGAGGACGGCAACGGCAACGACGTCTTCACGGTGAAAGCCGGGGGCATCCTCGACGTCGCGGGCGACTACACGCTCACCGACGCCGCGACGGGCGACGCCGTGGTCGTGCTAGATCACCAGTGGACGCTGTTCGTCGACCACTGGAAGCTCCGGGACCCCGACACGGAGGGACTGATCGCGGAGATCAAATCGAAGAACAAACTCGTCGAAGTGCTCCGGAGCGTCAGCAATCTCGCAAACCTCCTGCCTCACAAGTACGAGATCACCGACGCCGACGGCGATCACGTGGGGAGCATCGACGGTCGATTCTCGCTGAAAGACCGCTACGAGATCACCATCGACGACGCCGGCGACGTGCCCCGAGAGGCCGTCGTCGCTGCGGCGATGGTCGTCGACGCCATCGAGGGGAACTGATACGGTCGTTCGTTACTATTTGCCGGTGGTTCACCACCCGTGTCGGTGAACCGCCGGAAAAGGATTACGAACGTCCGTATGAGCGGCTACTCGTCGGCCAGGTAGTCGTCCTGGACCGCCACCACCTCGGTCGAGTTCGCACAGTCGGCGTACCGCCGCAGCGGTTCGGCGTTCAGTTCGAGGAAGGTGTGCCCCCACGAGAATTTCGAGAGAATCCGTTCGGCCTGTTCGCGCGCGCCCAGGATCGTCAGTGCGCCGGCGAACGCTTCGGCGGTGTTCAACTGGAAGGGCGTCCCGTAGTTGACGGGGTTGGCCGCCACTAGAAAGGGAAGCGATCGGTGGATTCCCTCCAGGTCGAACGCCTCGCGTTCGGCGGTCTCCCAGGAGCAATCTAGCGCCACCAGGCGGTCCCGGCGCGCCCCACCGGACCCGTGGGTCACGTCCGCCGGCGACAGCGCCCGCTCGGCGAAGGGGTTCAGGACGATTCCGGGCGGCGTCGCCCGCGTCGAGCGGTGCAACGCCGCGAGGTCGAACCGGGCGAGCCTGCGGGCGCTGCACTTCTCGGGGTCGTCGTCGCCCTCGTAGCGGACGTGCAATTGCACGTCTCGACGTAGCCGGCTGGCCGACAAAAGCGACTCGGACCCGCTGGATCGGTGATCCCAAGCGTCGTCGCTTGCCCGATCAGTCGCGCTCGCCGGCACCGACGGCGCTCTCGCCGACCTTCTCGTGGCCCTCGATGACCTCCTGGCCGTCCATGTACGGCCGGAGCGGTTCGGGAACGGTCACCGTGCCGTCGTCGTTCTGGTAGTACTCCATGATGGCGACCAGCACGCGCGGAACCGCCAGCCCGGAGGCGTTCAGCGTGTGGACGTACTCGGCGGACTCGTGGCGTTCGGGCCGGTAGCGGAGGCCGGCGCGACGGGCCTGGAAGTCCTCGAAGTTCGACGCCGAGGAGACTTCGAGCCACCGGCCGCCGACGTCGGGACCGTCGGCCATGTCGTCGGCGGGTGCCCAGACTTCGATGTCGTACTTTTTCGCCTGCGCGAAGCCCATGTCGCCGGTACACATGTGCAGGCGACGGTAGGGGAGTTCGAGCCGTCTGAGCACTTCCTCGGCCTCCTCGACGAGTTCCTCCAGACGGTCGTAGCTGTCGCCGGGGCGGACGAAGTTGACGAGTTCGACCTTGTTGAACTGGTGGACGCGAACGTAGCCCCGCGTTTCGGTGCCGTGCTCGCCGGCCTCGCGCCGGAAGTTGGGCGTGTACGCCTGGTGTTTGATTGGCAGGTCGTCGTCGAGCAGAATCTCGTCGCGGTACATGTTGGTGACCGGCACCTCGGCGGTCGGACACAGCCAGAGGTCGTCGTCGTCGTAGTCGCTGTCCTGGTCCGCGCCGATGCGGTAGGCGTCCTCGGCGAACTTCGGCAGTTGGCCGGTCCCTTGCATCGACCTGGAGTTGACGGGAATCGGCGGGAAGACGTCGACGTAGTCCTGTTCGCGGTGGACGTCGAGCATGAACTGTATCAGGGCGTACTCGAGACGCGCGCCGTCGCCTTTGACGAACTGGAAGCCGCCGCCGGTGACCTTCGCACCGCGCTCGAAGTCGAGCACGTCGAGGTCCTCGCCCAGGTCGTAGTGGGGGATCACCGCGTCGGGCAACGTCCGGCGGTCCTCGAAGCCCCAGCGGAGGACCTCGACGTTGTCGGATTCGTCCTCGCCGAGCGGGACGCTGTCGTCGGGCACGTTGGGCACCTCGAGCATCGCGGCGTCCAGTTCGGCTTTCAGCCGGTCGGCGCGGTCCTCGACGTCTTCGAGTTCGTCTTTGAGTTCCTTCGAGCGCTGTATCGCCGCCTCGGCTTCGGCGTCCTCGCCGGCCTGTTTGAGTTCGCCGATGCGGTCGCTGACCTCGTTGCGCTCGTGGCGAAGTTCGTCGCCGCTCGCCTTGAGTTCGCGCCACTGCTCGTCGAGTTCGAGAATCCGGTCCAGGTCGACGCCATCGACGCCCTTGTTCGCGATGGCTTCCCGTACCGCGTCCGGATTTTCACGGACGAACTGCCTGCTGAGCATACCTGGCCGTTCAGTTGCCCGGCGGATAATCGTATCGCATCGCTAGACGTTTGCCGACTCCGTGGTGCGGGCCGACCGAGGTACGCGGCCGGGGCGTTCTGGCTGGTCGACGCCCTCGCTGCACCGTCTTCAACCCGTGTACACACCGTTCTCGAACCGCCCGCGCCATCGACTGCCAGTCGTTCAGTCGCGTTGACACCCAGGGGAACCCTTTTTTCGTCCGGCCGCGGCCTAGCAATATGGCCATCGGCGACGTCTCCGAGGCGACGGTCGGTGGGTGTCGCGACCTCTACTACGTCGATACCGGAATGTACGACGTCGAGGAGTACGGTTCCGTCTGGATTCTCGACAGCGAGCGGCCGGCGCTGGTCGAGACGGGTATCGGCACCGACTACGAGCGGATACTCGACGCGCTGGCGACGGTCGGCATCGACCCGGCGGACCTGGCGGTCATCGCGCCCACGCACGTCCACCTCGATCACGCTGGCGGTGCCGGGTTCCTGATCGAGGACTGTCCAAACGCCGACGTGTACGTCCACGAAACGGGCGCGCCCCACCTGCAGGACCCCGAACGACTCTGGGAGGGAACCAAACGGGCCGTCGGCGAGCAAATCGAGTTCTACACCGAACCGACGCCGGTACCCGACGACCGCATCCGGGAACTACAGGACGGCGACGTCGTCGACCTCGGCGACCACGCGCTGCGGGCCTATCACGCTCCGGGACACGCGCCACACCAGGTGGTCTTCTACGATCCGACCAACGACGCCGTGTTCACCGGCGACGCCACCGGCATCTACACGCCTTCGACCGACGAGGTCCACGTCACCTCGCCCCCGCCGAACTTCCACGCCGAGCGGTGTCTCGACGACGTCGAGATGATCCGCGACCTCGACCCCGAGGTGCTGTGTTACAGCCACTTCGGCCCCGCGGAAACGGACGAGTTGCTCGGCGAGTACGAGCGAGTGCTCGCACAGTGGGTCCAGTCGGTCGCCGAGCGGCGCGAGCAGTTGGGCGACGACGACGCAGTCGTCGAGTCCTTCGTCGACGAGGCCGAGGGCGTGGACGTCTGGGGCCGGCGCAAGGCCGAGGCCGAGGCGCGGATGAACGCCACGGGCGTGCTGGTCTACTTCGACCGAAAGGAACACGACGAGTAGTCGGGGGGCCGCCGAGTGAGTGCGCTTATGACACCGCCGCCCGTGAGCCCGGGCGTATGGAGGACTAGACCGTGGCTGGAACCGGCCTGCTCGCGCTGGTAGCGACCATCATCGGCCTCGGCGTCGGTGCGCAAGTGCTGGCCGCTCGCTTTCGGGTCCCCAGCATCATCTTCCTCCTCGTAGCGGGCGTCGCCCTCGGTCCCGAGGGACTGCACGTCATCACGCGCGAGTCTTTCGGCACGGCACTGCCGGCCATCGTCGGCCTCTCGGTGGCCATCATCGTCTTCGAGGGCGCCTTCCACCTCCGCGTGGACCGGGTCCGGGAGGCCCCGGCCGCGACGCTCCGTCTCGTGACCGTCGGCGCGCTGCTGGCGTTCGTCGGAACGTCGGTCACGATCCGGCTGCTGCTGGGAACGACCTGGGAGGTCGCCGCGCTGATCGGCGCGCTGCTGGTCGCGACCGGGCCGACGGTCGTCACCCCGATCCTGGAGGTCGTCCCCGTCCGCGACCGGGTGGCGACCGCCCTCGAAACCGAGGGCATCGTCAACGACGTGACCGCGGCCATCCTCGCGGTGGTCGTCTTCGAGGCCGTCCTGTTGCAGGAAGCGACGCCGGCGAGTTTCCTGACCGCGTTCGTCCAGCGGATGGGCGTCGGCGTCCTCGTCGGCCTCGTGGTGGCGGGCGTGCTGTGGTACCTCCTGTGGCACGTCGACCTCTCGCCGGACAACGCCCCTCAGAACGCCCGGCTGCTGGTGCTTGCGGGCGCGCTGGTCGCCTTCGCCGGCGCGGACGCCGTCGCCAGCGAGGCGGGCGTCGCCGCCGTCGCGACCGCCGGCATCGCCCTGGGCAACGCTGGCGTCCCCTACGAGGAGGACATCTCGGCGTTCAAAGGCGACGTCACCCTGCTGGTGCTGTCGATCGTGTTCATCGCGCTGGCGGCCCTGCTGCGGTTTCGAGACCTCCTGGGACTCGGACTCTCCGGCATCGGCGTCGTGGTCGTCGTCGCGCTGGTCGTCCGGCCGGTGCTCGTGTTCGTCTCGACGCACGGCGACCGCTTCACGGCCGCCGAACGCTGGTTCATGAGCCTCGTCGGTCCCCGCGGCATCATCCCCGCGTCGGTCGCGACGCTGTTCGCCGTCGAACTGCAGGCCAGCAACCCCGACGCCGCCGGTACCGTCGTCGGCACCGTCTTTCTGGTCATCTTCGCGACGGTCGTCTTCGAGGGCGGCCTCGCGCGCGCTCTTGCGGAATACCTGGACGTGATACCAATGCGAGTACTCGTAATCGGCGGCGGGAAGGTGGGCCGTGCGCTCGCCACCCGCCTCGAAGACCGCGGCGAGAACGTCGTCATCGTCGAACGCGACGAGGACGTCGTCGAACGGAATCGCAGCGCCGGCCACACCGTCGTCATCGGCGACGGCACCGACACGGACGTCCTCCGTGACGCTGGCGCAGACAACGCCAAGACGGTCGTCGCCGCCACCGCCGACGACGACGCGAACCTGCTGGCCGCCCAGTTGGCCGACTCGAAGTTCTCGGTGCCACAGATCATCGCTCGGGCGAACAACCCCGACAACGTCGAGGCCTTCGAGGACCTGGGCGTGCGCACCATCGACTCGGCGATGGCGACCGCCTGGGCCATCGACAACCAGATCGAGCGGCCCCACATCGCTACCTGGATGACCGAACTCGGCCGCTCGGGCGACGTCCAGGAGATCGAGGTCATCGACGAGGACATCGTCGGTCGGTCCGTCCGTGAGGTCGGTCCGATGCTTCCCGACGGCTGTCTCATCGCGCTGGTGACCAAAGACGACGAGTCGTTCGTCCCCACCGCCGACTACGTCGTCGAACGTGGCGACCGGCTCACCCTGCTGGGCCAGCGCGACGCCGTCCGCAAAGGGATGGAGATGTGCCTGGGATGACGATCCGTCCGAGGGTTTACGTACGAACCCGCGACCAGGCCGGCCCATGTTCGAGCAACTGTGGCGCGACGATCGCGCCATCGAGGGACTGCCGATTCGACTGGTCATCGCGCTCGTCGTGGGCGTCGCCTCCCTGAGCGTGATGATGCACACGCTCGGGGGCATCCAGACGCTCGGCGTGACCGAACTCGACGTGAAACCGAGTCCGGAAGTCCTCGCGCTGCACGATGGGGCGGCCGCCAGGGACGTGACCGTCACCGTCGTCGATCCCGACGGGAAACCGATCGCGGACGCGACCGTGGTCGCCCGGGGCGGCACCGCCCGACTGGACGCCGTCACGACCGCGACCACGGGAACGGACGGAACCGCGACGCTGTCGCTTCGGCCGGATCTCGGTCCCAATCAGGAGGAGGGGACGATCGAACTCGACGTGAAGCCGCCGGCCGGCGGCCAGTACGCCGATCGACGGGAGAATACGCGTCTCCTCGTCGTCGGACCCTAATCCTCCCAGTCGGCCCAGCGGTGCCAGTCGCGCCGCTGGCGCTGGACGCGCCGAGCGTGTTCCCGGTCCTCGCGGTGGGTCCGGTTTCGCTCGACGGTGTCGGTCTGCTCGCCCTCGACGAGCATCGGCCGGAAGACGACGGTTCCGCCGCGTTCGACGACTGCGCCGTCCTCGACAACCGACAGCGTCTGCTGGCCGGCTCCCTCCGGCAGTACCAGTCGGCCGCCGTCGTCCAACTGGTCGAGCAGGGCGCGTGGCGGTTCGACGGCGGCGGCCTCTAGCAGGATGCGATCGTAGGGTGCGTACTCCGGGAGGCCGTCGACCCCGTTCCGGCGGTCGACGAACACCGCGTCGTAGCCGGCGCTTGCGAGGTTGCGCCGCGCTTCGAGCACGAGTCGGCGGTTGATGTCGACGGCCTGGACCGACTCCGCCCCCGTCATCTCCGCGACCACGGCAGACGTGTACCCCACGCCCGCCCCGACGACCAGCACCGAGTCACCCGGTTGGGGTGCCAGCGCCTCGATCAGACGCGCGGCGGTGCTGGGTGCGAGCACGCGCGTCCCGTGCCGTTCGAACGCCCGGTCGGCGTAGGCCGCCCGCTCGTCCTCGACGAACGCCTCGCGCGGGACCGTCCGCATCGCGATCGACACCGACTCGCTAGTGACACAGCCCTTGCTCTCGTGTTCGAGGCTGTCGACCATGTCGTCGCGAAGCACCGCAGGCTCCATACGACACGCTTCGCGCGAACGGTAATGAATGCACTCCCCCGAGACGCCACGTCGCATCCGCACGCCATCACGTACGTCGGTCGATACCGACGCCATGGCGCGAAAACCGACGTCCGATCTCCTCACAGGACCGTTGGTGATAGAGATACGAGCGCATACCCCTGCCTTCCCGTGAGTGACGAGTGTTCCGACGCTCTGTCGGAACCGAGGAGCGAATA
>JBDGSB010000101.1:0-14147 GCA_042217765.1 Haloarculaceae archaeon
TACCTTCGGGGACAAACAGGACGTCGAGTGGTGGGCCGAACACGACCTCGACCTGCGGACGGTTTTCACCGAGAACGGCCACCTGAACGACGAGGCCGGCGCGTACGCGGGCCTGTCCATCGACGAGGCCAAAGACGCAATCGCGACGGACCTCGACGCCGAGGGCTACCTGAACGACACCGAACCCACCGCCCAGAACGTCGGCCAGTGCTGGCGGTGTGACACGCCCATCGAAATCCTCAGCAAGGAACAGTGGTTCGTCGAGGTCCGCCAGGACGAGATCTTAGAGACGGCCCGGGACGTCGAGTGGATTCCCGAACACATGTACGACCGGCTAGAGGACTGGACGGACGGCATGGACTGGGACTGGGTCGTCTCCCGTCAGCGCGTGTTCGCGACGCCCATCCCCGCGTGGTTCTGCACGGAGTGTGGGTACGAACACGTCGCCAGCGTCGAAGAACTGCCGGTCGACCCCACCGGCGAGGATCCCGCAATCGCCGAGTGTCCCGAGTGCGGTGGAACGGAGTGGGTGGGCGAGACGGACGTGATGGACACCTGGATGGATTCGTCGATCACGCCCCTGTACGTCCAGGGCTGGCCCGAGGAGGACTTCGAGCCGACGTCGCTGCGCGAGCAGGGCCACGACATCATCCGCACGTGGGCGTTCTACACCATTCTGCGCGTGTCGGCGCTCGAAGACGAGATTCCCTGGGACGAGGCGCTCATCAACGGCATGGTCTTCGGCGCGGACGGCAACAAGATGTCCAAATCGCGGGGCAACTTCGTCCAGCCCGAGGAGGCCGTCGCGGAGTACTCCGCGGACGCCTTTCGGCAGGCGATGGCGCTCGGCGGCCAGCCCGGCAGCGACATCCAGTTCCAGTGGAAGGAGGTGAAATCCGCCTCCCGACTGTTGACGAAGGTCTGGAACATCACGCGGTTTGCCGCCCAGCACGTCGCGGCGGATCGCGAACCGCTCGCGGACCCCGCCTATCGCGACGTCGACCGCTGGATCCTCTCGCGTGCCAGCCACGTCGCCGACGCGGTCGAATCGGACATGGACGCCTACCGCTTCGACGCCGCGCTCCGAAAAATCCGGGAGTTCACCTGGCACGATCTCGCGGACGACTACCTCGAACTCATCAAGGGACGGCTCTACGAGGGGCGTCCCGGCGAGCGCGACGCCGCCCGGCAGGCGCTGTTTACGGCGCTGTCGGCATCGCTGCGGATGCTCGCGCCGTTTGCGCCGTTTCTCGCGGAGGAGGCCTACCACGCCCTGCCCGGTACGGAGGGATCGGTCCACGCCAGTTCGTGGCCCGAGATCGACATGGGCGACGAGGAGGCCGAGACTGCCGGCCACCTCATCGCCGACGTCGCCGCCACCGTCCGGGGCTGGAAGTCCGATGCCGGTATGGCGCTGAACGCCGACCTCTCGAAGGTCGAGGTCTACCCCGACGAGACGCCCGAACGCGCCGTCGACACCTACGACCTCTCGGAGGCGGTCAACGGCCCGGTCCACGTCCGGCAGGGCGAACCCACCGTCGAACTCGTCCCCGTCGCGGTCGACCCCGACCACGCGATCATCGGCCCGGAGTTTCGCGACCGGGCCGGCGCGGTCGTCGCCGCGCTCGAAGCCGCCGATCCCGAAGAGATCAAACGCCAGAAGGTCCAGCAGGGAGAGATCGAACTCGACGCCGGCGGGGAAGTCGTCGTGGTCGACGGCGACGCCGTCGAGATCGTCGAGGAACACCGCGCCGAGTCCGGCGAGGAAGTCACCGTCCTGGAAAGCGACACGGGGACGATCCTGGTCTATCCGTGAGCGGTCGGCGTTGCGGAGTTCGTCGGTCGCGGTAGCGTCTGTCAATCGCCGCGGCTCTCGATGGCGTCGCTGACTGCGCTGACGACGGTCTGGCCCTCGACGTCGGTTTCGAGGAACTCCTTTCCCAGGCCGACGATGCCGACGAAGGCGATGACGCCGAAGGGGCCACCGGTCACGATGGCGGCCGACTGCAGGGCCGCGCCGCCGCCGAGCATCACGAGTCCTGCGCCGAACGCACCCTGCAGGAAGCCCCAGAAGATCCGGGTCGCGGTGCTCGGCGCGACGCCCTGTTCGGACGCGAGAATGGAGATGGTCAGCGTCGAGGTGTCGGCCGAGGTCACCATCCACGTGATGATGAGCGCGAAAAACAGAAACACTAGCAGATCACCCAGCGGCAGCGCGTTCAACAGCGGGAACGCCGCGATGGTCTCGGGACTGCCGGCGTAGTTGTTCATCGCCCCCCAGATGTCGGCCCGACCCATGTGCTGCAGGCCGAGGCTCGTGCCGCTGATGATGGCGAACCACACGAGCGTCGCCGCCGACGTCGCGAGCATGCCCGTCGCGGTGACCGTCCGCAGCGTCCGTCCCTTCGAGATGGCCGCCAGAAACAGGCCGGCGAAGGGAGCCCACGAGAACCACCAGACCCAGTAGAACAGCGTCCACCAGCCCATCCACTTCGCGGACTCGCCCGCCGTCCCGGCCAACAGCGGCGGATACAGGCTCATCGGGACGAACCCGGCGAGGTACTGTCCGAACGCGACCGAACCGTCGGTGACGATGAACAGCGTCGGCCCCAGCACGAGCAGCGCGAGCGCCATCACCAGAAACAGCCCGAAGTTGACCGCCGCGATGCGGCGAATCCCGCGTTTGACTCCGGTGACGACCGACGTCGTGAACACGATCGTGAGGCCGCCGATGACGATGAGCGTGTCGATTGGTCCCGTCTGGACGCCGAACTGGTAGGTGATGCCCGCGAGGAACTGGGTGCCGATGAGGCCGACCGACGTTCCGACGCCGCCGATGGTCGCGAATATCGCCAGCACGTCGACGAACTTCGCCACGGGATGGTCGAGATTGCGCTTGCCCAGAAACGGTACCAGTAGCGTCGAGACCCGCAGCGGTGCCCCCTTGTTGTACGCGTAGTAGGCGATGGGCACGCCGACGGCGACGTAGGAACTCCACGCCGAGAAGCCCCAGTGGAAAAACACCGTCTTGAGCGCGCCCGTGACCGCCCCGTCGCTGGTCGGCTGGGCACCGAGAAACGGGGCCAGACCGCTGTTGTAGTGAAACAGGGCCTCCGCGGGACCCCAGAAGACGATCCCCGCCGCGATGCCCGCCGAGAAGAACATCGCGAAGTACGCCGGGTAGGTGTAACTCGGTGACGCGTTGGCCCCGCCCAGTCGGATACTCCCCCAGGGCCCGACGACGATGACCAGACAGAACAGCACGAATACAAGCATCAACAGCAAAAATAGCGGCCCGAACGTCTCTAACAGACCCGTTCGAATACCCGCGATGAACTGCGGGAACGTTCCCTCTTTGACGAACGGAAGCCCGACGATGACTCCGTTGAGCAGGAACCGCGCGACGACGAAGATCGCCAGAATGCCCAGTATCGCCCCGACGATCGTCTCGTCCATCTCCTCGCGAAACGACGCCACGAGTTCGCCGACGTCGGCGTCGACCATCCGTCATCCCCCCCGACCGCTCGCCTGCTCCGGATGGACGGGAAGCAACGCGAGAAACACCAGGCCGGACCCGATGAACGTCATCGCGGTCGTGATGACGCCCCTGCCGGTCAACGCGCGCCCGACGCTCGCCGGTAAAAAGAACGAGAGGAGCACTAGTATCCCCGAAATCGCCCAGATGCCCAGTATCGCCTGTCGTGTACTGTTCTGCCGTCGGATGGATTCGACTACCCCCACCATGCTGTACACGACGGTGTATCTCCCCGATAATAATTAACTTTTTGGATGCGATAATTTTTGACCTTTGTCCGGGAATAGAGGGGTGCAGTGCGGGTGCAGTGAGGGTGCAACGAGGGGTGTCGAGACTTCCCCGGTGTGACCCAGCCGTTATCGTTTCGTGGCGATCAAAAGCGAACTCACCCGATTCTGGCCGCGAATCATGGGACCGCCCGGATTTGAACCAGGGTGACGGGCACCCAAGGCCCGAAGGATACCAAGCTACCCCACGGTCCCGCAGGCAACCGTAGCGGCGGCGGTGGTGTAAAGCGTTTCGTTGCGCTTGACATCCTCTCCGTGCTTGCGCTCGAAAATCACGTCACACCGGCCAGAAGACGGCGATGCCGAGCGTGGTGACGACGGCGAACAGCGCCTGCAAGGGCGCGCCGACCCGGAGGTAGTCGCTGAAGCGGTAGCCGCCGGGACCGTAGACGAAGAGGTTGGTCTGGTAGCCGATGGGGGTCATGAACGCCGTCGACGCCGCGAAAGTGACCGCGAGCACGAACGCGAAGGCGTTCGCCCCGAGGTCACCGGCCACCTGGACCGCGACGGGGACCATCAACACGACGCTGGCGTTGTTGGAGATGACGTTGGTCAGGACGGCGGTGACGACGTACAGCAGGCCGAGCACGGCCACGGTCGGCAGTTGGGCGGCGGCCGTGGTGACCAGTTCCGCGAGGAGGGCGGCCCCGCCGGTGTTCTCGAGTGCGATGCCCAGCGGGATGACGCCGGCAAGCAGGAAGATGACGTCCCAGTGGACGGCCTCGTAGACCTCGTGGGGTCGCAGACAGCCGGTGACGACCATGCCGATCGCGCCGCCCAGCGCCGCGACGACGATGGGGACGACGCCCAGGGCCGCCAGCGAGACCACGGCGGCGACGATGCCCACGGCGACGGGGGTCTTCGACTCGCGGACGTCCCGGCGGGCGACCTCCTGTGCGACGATGAAGTCCCGGCCGGCACCCAGTCGCTCGACGGTGTCGGCGGCCCCCTCGACCAGTAGCGTGTCGCCGACGCGCAGGCGAATGCGGTCGAGTCGCTGGTGGATGACTTCCTGGCCGCGTCGGAGGGCAAGCACCGTCGCGTCGTAGCGGTATCGGAAGTTCGCACTCGCCAGCGACTCGCCGACGAGGCTCGACCCGGGTGCGACGACCAGTTCGACGAGGTTTTCGCGGCGCTCGGGTGCTTCCAGTTCCGTCTCGGTCACGTCGACGTTGGCCAGCAGGTCCAGGCCCTCGGCGTCCAGCAGCGACACCAGCGTATCGCGGTCGGACCGAACCGCGAAGACGTCGCCGGCCCGGATGCGTTTCGGGCCGAGGGGTTCGAGAAAGTGCTCGTCGTCACGGATCAACTGGACGAGGTCGACGTCGAGGTCCGTCTCGGCGAGGCTCTCGTCGACGGTGCGGCCGACCAGCGGCGAGTCCTCGCGGACGACGACCTCGGTGAGGTAGTCGGCCATCCCGAACTCCTCGGTGAGGTCCTCCCGCGGCGGGATGCGTTCGGGGACGAGCCACCGACCGACCGTCAGCAGGTAGGCCGCGCCCACGATCGAGACGAGGACGCCGAGGTGGGTGAACTCGAACATCGAGAACGGGTGGCCGATGAGCCGTGCGGACAACTGGCTGGCGAGGATGTTCGTCGAGGTGCCGATGAGCGTCAACATTCCGCCGAACATGGAGGCGTACGACAGCGGCAACAGCAGTTTCGACGGCGAAATCTTGCCCTCGTGGGCGAGATCGGTCACCATCGGCAGGAGGATGGCCACGGCGGCGGTGTTGTTGATGAACCCCGAGATTGGAGCGACCAGACCGATGGTCGCGCCCAGTTGGCGACCCTCGTCGTCGCCGGTCAGCGCGGCCAGGCGGTGCCCGAGGCGCTGGACGATCCCGGTCCGCTGGACGCCTTCGCTGAGGACGAACATCGCCAGTACGGTGATGGTGGCGGGGTTGGCGAACCCGGCCAGCCCCTCGTTGACCGTCGGCTCGATGCCGGTCAGTGGCTCCAGGACCATCAACGCGACCATGACGCCGAGAGCGGTGACGTCGACCGGCACCGGCTCCCAGGCGAACAGCGCCAGCGCGACGACGATGATCGCGAAGACGACGGCCATTCCAGCGGTTATCTCGGGCAGTGCCACACCTCGAAAATCGGCGGCGACGGCAAAAATCCCGGGGGTGACGTCCTCCCCGTCGTGGAGTGTATACACGAGAGATGACTGCTGGCGTGAGTACGCTGACCAGTCTGAAATCCCCACCCGTGTTGGCTGTCCCCTACCGTGATCGCTGTCCATGCAATCGTTCCGCTGACCCGATGGAAACGCTGCTACTCCATGAGAGCGTGAAACCAAGCATGGGGCGTAAGAGACCGACGAGTGATCCGTGCCAGAGAGCACGTTTCGCTGACTGGTCCGTGTGCGAAAGAAGCCGGATCATGGGCGTGACAGCCCGACTGCCGCGGTCGGGTGGCCCTCAGTGGCCGGCCGAGGCCTTCCGTGAGCGACTGCTGTCGCCAGACCGCAGCCGCACCGCATCACGATGAGGACCACCTACCGGCTGGGAGAGCCGCAGATACCGAGACGGCGTGATCATTTTATCGCTCACGGTGGTTTGTTCAGGTAGCAGCGTTTTCCATAGGTGATCACTCCACGGCGGGATTCTCTCCTCGCAAAAAGATAGCCCCGACCGTCGGTCGAGTTGGGACGGTCGTCGCGTCGAGGGGTTCGTCATCGTCTGGCCAGAGCCCTTAAGACGATTCTCGACCGATTCATTCGGACGTGAAGAAAGCTAATGGATAGCTTCTCCGCAACGATCGACGTCCTGCACGTCGACGACGACCCGGATTTCGCCGCGTTGGTCGCCGAGTTTCTGGAACGCGAGGCCGACGCGTTCGACGTCGAAACCGCGACGAGCGCCGCCGACGGACTCGACAGACTCACCGACGGGAACGTCGATTGCGTCGTGTCGGACTACGACATGCCCGGCATGAACGGGATCGAGTTCCTCGACGCCGTTCGCGCCGACTATCCGGACCTGCCGTTCGTCCTCTACACGGGCAAGGGCAACGAGGCGGTCGCCAGCGAGGCCATCGCCGCCGGCGTCACGGACTACCTGCAAAAGCAGACCGGGTCCCAGCAGTACGAACTGCTCGCCAACCGCGTCCGGAACGCCGTCGAGCAGTCCCGTGCCACCCAGCGTGCGGCCGACCTCGAAGACGTCCGCGACACCGTCGCCGACGTCAATCAGGCGCTCGTTCGCGCCACGAGTCGCGCCGAGATCGAGTCCCGCGTCTGCGAGATTCTCGCCCGCGCCGACCGCTATCGCTTCGCGTGGATCGGCGAGGCCGACGACGAGCGAATCGTCGACGTTCGGGCCAGCGCGGGCGTCGAGCGGGGCTATCTCGACGCCGTCGAAATCACGGCCGACGACGGCCCGACCGGGCGTGGACCCACCGGCGGGGCAATCGAGACCGAAGACCTGGCCGTCGTCCAGGACGTTGCGAGCGCCGACGAGTACGAACCGTGGCGCGAGGCCGCACTCGAACGGGGCTACCGCTCCAGCGCGGCCGCGCCGCTCGTCTACGACGACACGACCTACGGCGTCCTGAACGTCTATGCCGACCGATCGGGGGCGTTCGACGATCGGGAGTGCAACCTGTTGACCGAACTGGCCGCCGACGTCGCTCACGCACTCCACCACCAGGACGTACGGCAGACACTCGAGCGGGAACGCGACCGCTTCCAGCACCTCGTGACCGAGATCGAACACTACGCCATCTTCATGATGGACCCCGATGGCTGCGTGGCCACCTGGAACGCGGGAGCCGAGCAGATCAAGGGATACGCGGCCGAGGAAATCGTCGGTACCCACTACGAGGCGTTCTTTCCCGAGGAGGCGATCGAACAGGATACGCCCCGGCAGTTGCTCGCGCGGGCCGAACGCGAGGGGGCGGTCAGAGGGCGGGGCTGGCGCGTCCGCAAGGACGGCAGCCGGTTCTGGGCGGACTTCACGCTCACCGCCCTCTTCGACGACGCGGGCGACCTCCGCGGGTTCGCGAAGATCACCCACGACATGACCGACCAGCGGGAGTACGAACAGCGACTCGAACGCCAGAACGAACGGCTCGAGGAGTTCGCCAGCATCGTCAGCCACGACCTCCGGAACCCGCTGAACGTCGCCGACGGGCGGGTAGAACTGGCACGCGAGGAGTGCAACAGCGACCACCTCGAGGACGCGGCCGACGCCATCGAGCTCAGCCTCACGCTGGTCGACGACCTGCTGACGCTCGCCCGCGACGACAGCGACGGCAACGAAGAACCCGTGGCGCTCGCCGAGACCGCCAAATGGTGCTGGCGGAACGTCGACATGGCAAACGCGACGCTGGTCGTCGAGACCGACCGACAGCTCGTCGCCGTCCCGGCCCGGCTGAAGCAACTGCTCGACAACCTGCTTTCCAACGCGGTCGACCACGGCGGCGAGGGCGTGACGGTGACCGTCGGCGACTGCGACGGCGGCTTCTACGTCGCCGACAACGGGACCGGCATTCCGGACGACGAGCGCGAACGCGTCTTCGAGCGAGGATATACCACCGACGGCGGGACGGGACTCGGTCTCGACATCGTCCGGGAGTGCGCCGACGCACACGGGTGGGACGTTCGCATCACCGATAGCGCGACCGGCGGCGCACGCTTCGAGATCACCGGCGTCGAAGTTTCGGACGCCGGGGAGTGACGTCGCCGGCGCTATCGAACCGGTGGCCGGTCACTTCTCGTCGGCGTCGGCGTCGAACAGGTCCGTCGAGAGGTAGCGTTCGCCGGTGTCCGGCAACACCGTCACCACGGTCTCGTCCGGGTGTTCGGTCGCGTACTCGGTCGCGGCCGTGACCGCCGCGCCCGCGGAGATGCCGACGAGCAATCCTTCCTCGCGGCCGATCCGTCGCGCGGTGGCCTTCGCGTCCGCTGCGGCCACGGCGCGCACCTCGTCGATCAGGTCCTTTCGGAGCACGTCCGGCAGGAAGCCCGGCCCCATGCCCTGTATCTCGTGGCTGTCGCTGCAGGTCTCGGCGACCGTCGGCGACGACGCCGGGTCGACCGCGACCGCGGTCAGGTCGGCGCCCCGCTCTTCTTTGATGTGCTCGGCGACGCCGGTGATGGTCCCGCCGGTGCCGACGCCGACGACGATTGCGTCCACCTCGCCGTCGGTCGCCGCCCAGATCTCCGGGCCGGTGGTGGTCCGATGAGCGCGTGGGTTGGCCTCGTTCTCGAACTGCCGGGCGAGGACGGCGTCGTCGCGTTCGGCGACGATCTCCGCGGCGCGCTCGTTGGCCGCGCCCATGCCGCCGTCGGCGGGCGTCAACTCCAGGTCCGCGCCCAGCGCGGCCAGCAGCGACCGGCGTTCTTCCGACATGGACTCCGGCATCGTCAGCACGCAGTCGTAGCCGCGGGCGGCCGACACCGCCGCCAGCCCGATGCCCGTGTTGCCGCTGGTCGCCTCCACGACCGTCCCTCCGGGCCGGAGGTCGCCGCTGTCCTCGGCGGCGTCGACGATGCTGCGAGCGATGCGATCCTTTACCGAATATGGATTGCACGATTCCACCTTCCCGAGGAGATTGTCGGCGAAGGCGTCCAGGCGGACCAGCGGCGTCTCGCCAATGAGGTCGTCGACGGAATCGACGACGTTTCGTCCCTCCGACGTCGCGTCCGTGCGGGTCATGGGAGACGCTTCGGCCGCACCGAGTGTTAACTGTTCACCCTTCGTTCGACGGTCGTCGATCCCACTAGGTCCCGAACCGCTCCGACAGATTCACGGCGGAGAACCCCGACGGTGAAACCGACGGCGCGGCCGTCGAGCGAGGGTAGCCGAGCCAGGCCAAAGGCGGTGGGCTTAAGACCCGCTCCCGTAGGGGTCCCTGGGTTCGAATCCCAGCCCTCGCATTTTGCGGCGAACAATCCGTGAGCCGCAAATGCGTAATCTGTGATTCGAATCACGCGATCGGCGATTCGAACGCGACGCGTTTTTCCGGTCGAGACGTCTATCGCAGGTCGATGACCGACGACGTACCCGATCGGGCGGCCCGGGCGCTCGACGCCCACGACGCTTTCGAGCGGACCGAGGGGGGATTCGAGGTCACGACGATCGCGTTCGACAATCGCGTGACGGCGACCGAGACGGACGACTGGGCGCTAGAGTACCGCATCGTCGTCCGGACGCCCACGCTGAGCGCCGCTACGGCCGACGACGTCGGCCCGGCCGTCGAGGAGGGGTGGTTCGACACGTTCGCCCGGCGGCTCGAAGACGCGCCAAGCGCCACCCGCGCCGACGTCGCCCTCGGCGAGGACGACCTGCGGCGGGAGGGCCACCAGGCCGTCGCGACGCTGGCGTTTCCGTTCGGCAACGCCGACCGCGCGCCCGACGTCGCGAAGGCGCTCGTCGAGTACGTCGAGGGGACTTACGTCGAGGGCGTCGTGCCGGGCTACGATTACCAACCGCCCGTTTCGGACCTGCTCGAGGGAGCCAGCCAGGCCGGCGGTGGCAGCAGGGGCGGGACGCCGCTGTAGGGCCGTCACATGAAGTCGGCGATGCCCGACTGTTTGTTGGTGTCGTCCTCGAAGACGCGTTCGATGGAGCGATTCAAGATTTCGAGGCGCTGTTTCGTGTACTCGCGGACGCCGTACTCCTCGGCGACTTCCAGGGCGGTGTCCATGTACTTGGTGACCGACCCCTCGTGAACGGTCAGATTCACGTCGCCGCCACACTCCCGGCAGTCGCCGGTCAGGGGCATCCGCCGGTACTTCTCGCCGCAGTCGAGACACCGGACTTCCTGGCGGGAAAAGGCCCGGAGGTTGCCGATGAGGTCGGGCAGGAAGTGGTACTCGATGACGCGCTCGGCGACGTCGGTCTCGTCGACCGCGCGCAACTTTCGCGAGAGTTCGAGCTGGGCGTTCATCTTGTCCATCATCGACCCCAGCGTCTTGTAGGCCGACAGGTCCGGCCCGAGCGCGATGTTACTAGTGTCGTGGGTGTGGTGGAAGTCGGTGTACTGGCGGTCGGTCCCCAGGTTCTCCTCGGCGATGGTCATGACGTCCTCGACCTCGCCGGGGTCGGCCAGCCGGCGGGTCGCCTCGTAGAACTCCCGGGGGTACTCGCGCATGACGTCGACGTTGTGAGCCTCGTCGTCGATCTCGCTGGGGTCGATGCGGGAGGACATCACCAGGGGCGCGTCCATTCTACCGCCCCGCTTATCAGGAAGGAATGATTTACTGAAATTCAACAAACCATCCATCAATAGCATCACGCAATCTTCGTCTCCGTCGCATTGACGCACAGATAGGTCTTCTGCTACTAAAGAGTGGTTGTTCGATACAGTCATGCAGTAAACATTTTCTAAATCTGATTTTTTATATGATATATCCTTCACCGGGTCGAGGAGGTACTCGGTGGTACCGCCGTCGAAGGCGTAGGCGTGGCGGTCATCGTACACTCGGTCCTCGACCTGCCGTTGCAGACGGTCGTCTTTCTCCGTGAGGTGAAACTCGACACGGTCGGCGAATCGAACGGCGTCGTCCCGTGAGATAGACAGTTCGTAACTTCGTCGGGAAATGCCCTCGGAGTCTTCGTCGTAGAACTCCGGGAAGTGCTCTATGAGGGGTTGTGACTCCCGTCTACGCGTACGGGCCGTGATTCCCAGACGGGTGAGCAACGCGATGACGTCGGATTTGAGTTCACGGCTCACCGTCGTCGCCGAAACGCGGGGTGACTGTGTGTCTGCACTTCCATCACCACTGAAATAGCCACCGAGATACGCGGCGACAATGTGGTCGGGTGCATCGAAGATGCACTGTGGGACTCGTTTCGTGTGTGCCAGGACCCCAGCGTCAAGCACGGTGTCGAAGAACCCGCGCAGCAGTCTTCCCGAGGCAGTCACCTTCGCGTGATTCTCGACGTACGGGTCGACGCCGAACTCGGCTTCGAGCACGTCGAGGAAGAACTCGCGAGCTTCTTCGTCGGTGCCACAGAGCGTCGTCTGGTGGATTCGTCCCTTCGGCGTCTGCTGTTCCCGTGCGAAGCCTTCGGCAGCGTAGTACCCCAATAGAGTCGCCACTCGTTCGTTGAGCGAGACGTAGCGGTCGATTTCGGTCCGGTCACGCTTGACGCCGAGCGTGGCGTCGGCCGGGACGAAATCCAACAAGTCGTCCGTCAAATCGAAGAACGTATCGAGAAGACCGGCAGGAATGCTCTCGCGATACAGATAGTTGCTCAACGTCTTCTTCGAGAGTCCCAGGTGGTCAGCAGTGCTCTGGAGCGGATAGAAGCGTCCGTCCCACTCGTCGGCGAGACGCCGCTCGAACAGGTCGTACAGCCGGTCTTTGTCCAGTCCTTTCACCATCAGCCGGTCGTCGTCGATGACGTCGGTTTCGAGGAACGTCTCTAGCAGGTCGAACTGGCGTTCGGTTTCGGAAGCGTCGACGCAATCGAGGTGTTTCGGCGTGACGAGCAGGTCATCGTCGTCGACGTTTCCGGCAGGCGTAGAGACGATGCGACCGAGGTCGGGATCGTACACGTGAACCTCGTGGTCGGGCGTCACCGACAGCTCTCGGCCCGATGCAGTCCGCAGGTCGACGAGGTGGTCCGGAGCGGGGTGTTTGCTCAACGCGTCTACCTGCTGCATCGATTGTGACCCGTCGTCCGCGAGCGACGGAACGGCGAGGGAACCATCGAGATGGGTGAGGTCGTCGATGAGCGTTCCAAGATCGTCTTCGTCGGCGGCGTTCGGGTCCAGGTACCGCTCCACGACGGCTTCGATGGATTCGTGCCGAAGTCGTCCGTCCGGGTTCTCGTACCAGATTTTCGTCTCCGGGTGAAAGCAGTTGCGGCGCTTCGCGGCGTGAAAGTACGGGTGTGCGTAGCCGACCGCTGCTGTCGTAAATCCGATAATACGGCCAACTGTCGCGGCGCTGGTGTGTGGGGCCATCCCGAAGACGAGTTCGCCGACGAGGTCCTGGCGGTCGTCGAGTTCGTAGTACGGGTCGAGCCCGTAGTAGTCGGTCAGTAGGTCGTCGATGAAGGCGGCGGTCTTGAGCATGTGCTCGGCCGCGCCGTCGGACAGCACGACGTCCTGCACGTCGAGTTCGACGAGTTGGTCGTCGTGGACCAGCGGGTCGCCCCGCACGTCGGTGTCGTAACCGAGTTCCCGGAGTCGGTCGGCGGTGACGTCGAGTTCGGAGGGACGGACGGCGGTGACGGGCAGGTCGGTCATGTCGTAGCGGACGGTGCCGTCTTTGAACGCCGAGACGTCGTGTTTCGCCCGGAGGACGCCCTTGGCCATCGGTTCGGGCGTCTTCGCCGTGGACGACAGCCCCTTGACGCCCTTGAGCACGTCGAAGGCGGTTTCGCGCTCGCCGACGGTTGCGAGAGCGTCGCGGTACTCGGCGTTGACGTCGACGGTTTCGAGTTGCGTGGGCGAGGCCAGCGTCTCACACCGGGGACACTCGGCGCGGCCGGCGGCGTCGGGGTCGACCTCGCGGTCGCAATCGGGACAGACGTAGACGGCGTCGGTCACGCCGTTGCAGTCGGGACAGCGCGCCCGGAAGGTTCGAGTGCCGCAGTCGACGCACTCGCGGCGGCCGACTTCGAGGGTCACCTCGCCGGGCGTGTCGGCCATGTCGTCGGCGTGTTTCGCGGCGTCGGCGACGTTGCGTTGGGCACCGCCGGCCTCGCCGATGGGAAACAGCGTGTGGACCGCCGGCGAGAGTTCCCGCTCCTCGGACTTCTCCGGGCGACCCATCCGGTTGCCGATGCGGGTCGGCGCGCGCTCGCGGACCGCGAAGGGCGCGACCTCGTTGACGGCGCGGACGGCGTTGTCGCCGTCGTCGTACGCGCGGGCGTCCGCGGAGAGGTCACTCCAGGTCCGTTCGAGGTCGGCGGAAAGGCCCAGCGAGCGCACGAGCGGTTTCCAGTCGGGGATTCGTAGCGCGTCGTCGGTCTGGGTGTGCTCGACCAAAAGCGCCTCGAGGGTCTCCCGGAGGGTCTCGGTCCGGTCGAGCACGAGAACGCCGTCGGCCGCCGCGTCGGCACTGGCGTCCACGTCGACGGTCGCCCCGTCGCCGTGTGCGACCGCCGCGTCCTCGACGGCGTCGGCCAGCGCCTCGAACTGTGCGACGGTCACGTCGTGCCAGAGGTAGGTGTATTTGGGATGCAGCGGCGCGTCGTAGCCGACCGCCCACTCGATGGCCTCCGCGGCGGACGGGTCCGCGAGGTCCACCTCGACGGCGTCGCGCATGGCCTGGACGTCCGCGCCCGCCGCCTCGAAGTCCTTGACCCACCACTCGACGGTGTAGGAGGCGGGCGCGAGCGGGTGGTTGTTCTCGACGA
>JBDGSB010000041.1:0-13844 GCA_042217765.1 Haloarculaceae archaeon
GGATCATCAGTAACGCCGACTACTACACGATCCTGACCGGCCACGGCGTCCTGATGGCGCTCGTGTTCACCACGTTCTTCATCGCCGGGTTGTTCACCTGGGCGACCACCGACAGCCTCGACCGGGACATCCCCTCGATGCGCATCGGCTACCTGTGGTTCGGGCTGATGCTCACCGGGACCGTCCTGGCCGCCGTCGCCATCCTCGGGCCGTTCATTCCGGGCCTGAACATCAGCGCGGACGTGCTGTTCACCTTCTACGCGCCCTTGCAGGCCAGTCCCGTGTTCTACATCGGCGCGGCGCTGCTCATCGTCGGGTCGTGGGTCGCCGGCTACCAGTACTTCCTGAACTTCTGGCAGTGGCGAACGGAGCACCCCGACGAGCGCATCCCGCTGCGGACGTTCATGGCGCTGACGACGTACCTGATGTGGTACATCTCGACCATCGGCGTCGCCATCGAGGTGGTGTTCTTCCTCATCCCGTGGTCGCTGGGGATCATCCAGCAGGTCGACCCGCTGTTGACCCGGACGCTGTTCTGGTACTTCGGCCACCCAGTGGTGTACTTCTGGCTGCTGCCTGCCTACGTGGTGTGGTACACCGTCCTGCCGAAACTGTCGGGCGGACGGCTGTTCAGCGACCCGCTGGCCCGCGTCGTGTTCGTCCTCTTTTTGCTGCTGTCGACTCCGGTCGGGTTCCACCACCAGTATCTGGACCCCGGCATCCCGGAAGGGTTCAAGTTCATCGCGATGACGAACACGATGTTCCTGCTGTTGCCGAGCCTACTGACCGCGTTTACGGTCGTGGCGAGCATGGAACACGGCGCGCGCCAGCGCGGCGCCGAGGGCCGGTTCGGCTGGCTCCGTGCGCTCCCGTGGGACAACCCCGCGTTCTCGGGGTCGGCACTGGCCGGCCTGATGTTCGCCGCCGGCGGCTTCTCCGGCATGATCAACGCCGGCATGAACATCAACTACATGATCCACAACACGCTGTGGATCCCCGGTCACTTCCACCTCACCGTGGGGACGGCCTTCGCGCTGACGGCGATGTCCATCTCCTACTGGCTGGTTCCGCAGGTGACTGGCAAGCGCCTGCAGTTCCGCGGGCTGGCGACGATCCAGCCGTACCTGTGGTTCATCGGCATGACGCTGATGAGCAACGCGATGCACCGGGCGGGACTCGCTGGCGTCCCCCGTCGAACGGCCGAACCCGAGTGGAACACCGTCTCGCAGTCGTTCTCGCCCGTCGTCGGCAGTTACGGCGAGATGCGCTTGCAAATCGCCATCGGCGGCACGCTGCTGTTTCTGGCGCTGGTGGCGTTTCTGATCGTGATGGTCGGTACCTGGATGGCCGCCCGCGGCCGCGGCCAGCTCAGGGTCAACGGCGACCTGCCGCCGGCGCTGTCCGGACCGGAACACAGCCCGAAGATCCTCGACAACTACCGCCTCTGGGTCGCCATCGCGCTCGCGCTCATCGTCATCGCGTACGGTCCCCCGATGTTCGATCTCGTCTCGGACGGCCTGCTCGCGCCGGGAAGCCCGGGCTTCCCGGTCTGATGCCCACTCCCCGCTCACTATGAAACGACGCACGATCATCCGACTGCTGATCGTCTTCGGCATCGGGATTCCACTACTGATAGAGGGCGCGACGTTCGCCGGGCTGATCGGCCAGCACCTCGGCGGACACGGGACGGCGACGCCCACCGACACGCCGACGGTGACGACGACGCCGGTCGACAGGGTCGGCGTCGGCGACGAACTGCTGCCCGAGACCGACCAGCCCGACCGCGTGACGACCGCGTCGCTGACCGACGCGGGCGATCACTGGCTCCTCACGCTCACCGTCTCCGTCGAGAACACCGGCGCGACGCCCTACGAGTTGCGACTCGGCACGGTGCTGACCAGCGACGACACCTCGATCGGCAACGAGGCGTCAACCGGCCAACTCCCGCCCGGCGACTCGGGGACTGTGACCGCGCAGTGGGCGCTTCCGGCCGGGGAGGTTCCCACGCACCTCACCGTCGACGCCATTATCTACCCCGATGGCGACGGTACTCCGCGGACCGTCTCGAAGACGGTGCGGCTGACCAGGCTGCCGGTCGAGGAGTGAACGCGGACTGGCGGACGAGCAACGGCCCCGGACTGGCGGACGGCGTCTGCCGGCCGTCACGAAAAATCCGATTCGAGGACGCCAGCGCCACAGACGACGCAGCCGTCCTCCAACAGCGCTTCGCGCATCTCACGGTTCACCTCGATGGTCGCACCGCAACGAGAGCACCGGAAGTGTAGATCCTGCTTCATCCCTCCGTAGTACGCCAACGGCCCCCAAATATCGTGCTCCCGTATTTGATGGGTAGTAAATCCATGGTAATCAATAACAAGTATTTTGTTACCGACGGAGAACGTTCACGGTATGGCTACAACGTCATCTGAAAGCGGGAGCCGTACCGAAATCTGGGATCAGTTGTACGAAGTGCTTGCGGCCCAGCCACGGCGGATGATTATCTTCTCGTTGTTGAAGGAACCGGACGAGCGGCGACTGCCGTTACCCGACGCCGCACAGTCACACGATCAGTCGACGAACGACGAGAACTTTCGTCTCCAGTTGTGCCATCACCACCTCCCGAAGCTCGCTGACGCCGGGTACGTCCGCTGGGAACGTGATCCATTCCGTGTCGAACGCGGCCCTCACTTCGAGGAACCGGCACTCGTCGTTCGCCAGATGACCGACAACAGCATCGAATACCCGAGACGGTTGCGCGAGGAGTGTGTCGTTATCGGGGAGGTCGGGCAGCGTGGCTCGGACTGACCGCACTCCCGACGCTATCCGTCGTCCAGAATCGCCGTCAGGAGCTTGTTCTGTGCCGCCGCCAGGTGCTCGGTGAACGTCGACGTCGTGATGTCGAGTTCGTCGGCGACCTCGCCGGCGTTAGCACCCTTCGGGTGTTCGAAATACCCCATCTCGTGGGCGGTCTCGAGACATTCGAGTTGCCGGGCGGTCAGCCGACTCCGGTCGACGAACACGAGGTCGTCCTCCGTGGAGTCCTGACTCGACCGGATGAGCCGCTGGACGTCGACGTGATCGTAACGCGATTGGACGTCCGAGATAACCGTCTGAAGTTGGCTCATGTCCGGCGCGTGAAACACGAGATGAAGTTGCCCCCCGCGGGTGTAGACGTCGACGACGGGACAGTCGAACGCTTCGACGGACTCGCAGGGACATGGGTCGGCTCGTTCTCGAGTGAATCGGTAGACCGACTTCGAGCCGTAGGAGAAGATTTCCTCCATGTCCGTCCCCCGGAGGTCGGCGTCCGCATCGAGCATGAACTCCTCGGTGACCCGTTCGGGTTCGTCTGGGGACGCACTCTTCGAGATAGACTGCGTCGACGCTCGTTCGGACTCCGACAACTGGGCTATCGGACAACTCGGCGGGGAGTCGATACGTACCTCAGCCCGAATGCCTGCCTCCATAGCGGGAAAGATACGGTCGTGGTGCCCATACGTCTTCCCCCTCATATTGTGGTCGTTTTTACGCTTCACCGACGGCGTCGATGGCGCGCTGGCCCACCTCGACGACGTCGGGTTCGAGTCGGTCGGCGTGGGCGCGCAGTTCCTCGGCGGTGTACCACCGCCAGTCGTCGTCGTCCTGTTCGCCGTCGGTAGGGCGGACGTTCCTGTCGTCGGCGACGCCGTAATAGACGAAGTCGACGTGCTGGTGGGCCACCCGACCGCCGTGGACGTCGATGTCCTCTCGGAGGAAGTGCTGCGGCCGGGGGATGGACGCGACGGTATCGCTGGCGAGGTCGCCCTCGGGCGCGACGAGGTCGACGTCGAGTCCCGTCTCCTCGCGGACCTCCCGGAGCGCCGCCTCGTGGGGGAGTTCGTCGCGGTCGAGGTGGCCGCCGGGCGGCAGCCACAGTCCCAGTTTGTCGTGGTCGTGCAGTGCCGTCGCTCCGTCGTTGACGACGTAGACGGTCGCGACGAAGTGCCGTGTCGTCTCCATGGACGGGGAGACGACGCGAATCCGCTTGCGCGTTACGAACCGGGACGGGCGGTCGGACCCGACCTGGGAGCCCTCGAAGCGCTAGGGGGCCTCGAAGCCCTCTTTGGCTTCGAGCAGTTCGTGATAGCGGTTGCGGATGGTGACCTCGGAGATGTTGGCGACCTCCGAGACCTGCGACTGTGTGACTTTCTCGTTGGCCAGGAGTGAGGCGGCGTAGACGGCGGCGGCGGCCAGCCCGACCGGCGATTTCCCGGAGTGGACGCCCTGGCGCTTCGCGGCGTCGAGGAGTTCGCGGGCCTGGCGCTGGACCTCTTCGGAGAGGTCCAGGTCGGAGGCGAACCGCGGAACGTAGCTCTCGGGATCGGCGGGCTGGATTTCGAGGTTCAACTCGCGGACGACGTAGCGGTAGGTGCGGGCGATCTCGTCTTTGTCGACGCGGGAGACGTTGGCGATCTCGTCGAGGCTTCGCGGGGTGCCCGCCTGTCGGGCGGCGGCGTACAGCGCGGCGGTCGAAACGCCCTCGATGGACCGGCCGGGAAGCAGGTCCTCGTCGAGCGCGCGACGATAGACGACGGAGGCGGTCTCGCGGACGTTCTCCGGCAGTCCGAGCGCCGAGGCCATCCGGTCGATTTCGCCCAGCGCCTGCTTGAGGTTGCGCTCTTTAGAGTCGCGCGTACGAAAGCGCTCGTTCCAGGTGCGAAGCCGCTGCATCTTCTCGCGTTGGCGGCTCGACAGCGAGTTGCCGTAGGCGTCTTTGTCCTGCCAACCGATGTTGGTCGACAGGCCCTTGTCGTGCATCATGTTCGTCGTGGGCGCGCCGACGCGGGACTTCTCGTCTTTCTCCCTGGCGTCGAACGCGCGCCACTCCGGACCGGGGTCGATCTCGTCTTCCTCGACGACCAGGCCACACTCCTCACAGACCGTTTCACCGCGCTCGGAGTCGGAGACGAGACTGCCCCCACACTCGGGACAGACCCGCTCGTCCTCCTCGGCCTGCTCTTGCTCGCGTTCGGTCGTGTTGCGCCTGATGGAAGTGTCGGTCATTGGTTGCATACAGTGCGGGGACTCCCGCAGAACTCTCCGATGCACGGTTATGTCGTTGCTGAGGCGACTTAAATCTTGTGGGCGTGTGCACGGCCTTCGTCCTTCGGTTTCGAAGGTGAACGTCGCGTCACGGGCGGTAGTTTCGAGTGCGTCCTCGTTCGGAAACACCGAGTACGCCCTCGTTCGAGGAAGCGTCGAGTGCGTCCTCGTTCGAGGCGGTTCCGAAACCCTTACCGCGAGCAACGCCGTCCCGCCAGCCATGAGCGATACCGCCGTCGACCCCGAGGAAGTTCGGCACGTCGCCGACCTCGCGCGCGTCGACCTGGACGACGAGGAGGTGGCGCGGTTCACCGAGCAGTTCGCCGACATCCTGGCGTACTTCGAAACGCTCGATGCGGTGCCGGAAGTCGAGCGCGAGGAGCCACTGGCGAACGTCATGCGCTCCGACGAGGTGACCGACGGCCTCGATCAGGAGGAGGCGCTGGCCAACGCCGCCGAGACCGAGGACGGCTACTTCAAGGGACCGAACGTCTCCTGACAATGTCCTACAACGCCTACATCACCGAAACGACCATCGAAGGCGCCGACGACGGTCCGCTCGCGGGTCGGACGGTCGCGGTCAAGGACAACATCTCGACCGAGGGCGTGACCACGACCTGCGGGTCGAACATGCTTGCCGACTACGTCCCGCCGTACGACGCCACGGTCGTTCGGCGGCTCAAAGACGCCGGCGCGACGGTGCCCGGCAAGACCAACATGGACGAGTTCGGGATGGGGACGACGACCGAGACGTCAGCGTTCGGACCCACCGACAATCCCGCCGCGGAGGGCCACGTCCCCGGCGGCTCCTCCGGTGGCTCCGCGGCCGCCGTCGCCGCCGGCGAGGCCGACCTGGCGCTGGGATCCGACACCGGCGGCTCGATCCGCTGTCCGGCCGCCTTCTGTGGCGTCGTCGGCATCAAACCCACCTACGGCCTCGTCTCGCGCTACGGGCTGGTCGCCTACGCCAACAGCCTCGAACAGATCGGCCCTCTCGCGCCGACCGTCGAGCAAGCGGCGGAACTGCTAGACGTCATCGCCGGGCCGGACGACCGCGACGCCACGACCCGCGACGCCCGCGAGGAAACCGACGCGGCCGACGCCGACGACTACGCCGCGGCCGCCGACGGCGACGTCGACGGCATGGAAATCGCCGTCCCGACGGAACTGCTCGACGGGGCCGACGAGGGCGTCCGCGAGGTCTTCTGGACCGCTATCGACGAACTGCAGTCACGGGGTGCGAGCTACCACGAGGTCGACCTCCCGTCCGTCGAACACGCCGTTGAGGCCTACTACGTCATCGCCATGTCGGAAGCGTCCTCGAACCTCGCGCGCTTCGACGGCGTCCGCTACGGCACGTCCGGCGGCTACGACGGCAACTGGAACGAGACGTTCGCGAAGGCGCGCGAAGAAGGGTTCGGCGAGGAGGTCAAACGCCGCATCCTGCTGGGCACCTACGCCCTCTCGGCGGGCTACCACGACAAGTACTACAAGAAGGCCCAGGACGCCCGCGCCTGGGTCAAGCAGGACTTCGATTCCGCGCTGGCCGAGGCCGACGTGGTGGCCTCGCCCACCATGCCCGTCCCGCCGATGGAACTCGGCGAGAGCCTCGACGACCCGCTGCAGTTGTACCTCGCCGACGCCAACACCGTCCCGGTCAACCTCGCGAACCTGCCTGCAATCTCCGTGCCCGCCGGCGAGACCGACGGCCTCCCCGTCGGCTTCCAGCTAATCGGTCCCGCCTTCGGGGAAGCGGCGATCATTCGGGCCGGAAGCGCGCTGGCGTAGCCATCGACGACGGAGTCGTCGGTTCGGCCGTCCTGTGTGGCCGTTCCGGAAGGTGGAGCTTTCGCCGCGAACGGTCCGTAATTCGATCTTACCGCCGTGTCACGGTCGGCACTAAGTCGGTCTTACTCTCCTCTCCCTCCGAGTAACAATGTCGCCCTGCGGTGTCGGACCACGTGGGCGATACCATGAGTATGAAAGCAGTCGTCTATCAGGGCGAACACGACGTCGCCGTCGAAGAGGTAGACGAACCGACTATCGAACACCCCAACGACGTCATCATCGACATCACGACGACGGCCATCTGTGGCTCGGACCTCCACATGTACGAGGGTCGAACGGCGGCCGAACCCGGCATCGTCTTCGGCCACGAGAACATGGGAACCATCACCGAGGTGGGCGAAGCCGTCTCGACGCTAGAGGTCGGCGACCGCGTCGTCGCGCCGTTCAACGTCGCCTGCGGGTTCTGTGAGAACTGCGAGAACGGCTACACGGGCTTCTGTACGAACGTCAACCCCGGGTTCGCTGGTGGCGCGTACGGCTACGTCGCCATGGGACCCTACCAGGGCGGGCAGGCCGAGAAGCTCCGCATTCCCTACGCGGACTTCAACGCGCTGAAACTGCCCTCGGGTGGCGCACACGAGAACGCCTTCGCCATGCTCGCGGACATCTTCCCGACGGGCTGGCACGGCACGGAACTGGCCGGCCTCCAGCCTGGCGAGTCCATCGCCATCTACGGAGCCGGTCCGGTCGGGTTGATGGCCGCCTACAGCGCGCACATCAAGGGTGCCTCGGAGATATACGTCGTCGACCGGGTCGAGAGCCGCCTGGACCTCGCCGAACAGCACTGTGACGCGACGACGATCAACTTCGAGGAGGGCGACCCCGTCGAGCAGATCACGGACAAACATGGCGGGGGCGTCGACCGTGGCGTCGACGCGGTCGGCTACCAGGCCGTCGACCCGGACAAGGAGGCCGACGACGCCTACGACCCGGCCCGGGAGAATCCCGCCGAGGTCATCAACAACCTCATCCGGACGGTCAGACCGACGGGTCAACTCGGAATTCCGGGCCTGTACGTTCCCCAGGATCCCGGTGCGCCGGACGACATGGCGGCACAGGGTCGCCTCGGCATCGACTTCGGGCTGCTGTTCGAGAAAGGCCAGCGTCTGGGCACCGGCCAGTGCAACGTCAAGAGCTACAACCGACAGCTCCGGGACCTCATCGTCCAGGGTCGCGCCGACCCGAGCTGGGTCGTCACCCACCGCGTGGACCTCGAAGAGGCCCCCGAGATGTACGAGCGGTTCGACGACCGCGAGGAGGGGGTGGTCAAGGTACTGCTCGAACCCTGAACGTCGGACCCCCGAACGTCGGACGTCTCATACGGATTCGTGTCTTCGGTTGCCAGCGGTTCGCCCGAACGGATCGGCGATCCACCGGCAGGGAGCGACCCGAATCCGTATCAGTCCGACGGTCAGGCCCGGACCCACGCACGCGGGTGGTTGTCCCTGAGGTGGTCGTGGTAGGCCTCGACGACCTCGGGATAGCCGGTCGCGACGTAGTGCCACTCGCAGTGGTCGCACGAGCCGGTTATCGCAGTCGGTGCGTTCGGGATGTGATCGTGTGTCACTGCCCCACACTATGCAGTTGGGTTATATGCACTTTGTGGTTGGGCCTACCCCGCCGTAACGGGGTGCTACCGAATCGACAGTATTCCCCGGAAACCGACGCCTACCACACAGCAACGACGGCTTACCAACCCACAGCACAACCACGCAACCAACGTCCACCATGACCGACGAATACACGCTCTCCCAACGCGCGGCCGCCGAGTTCATCGGCACGTTCAGCATCGTCTTCTTCGGCGCGGGAGCGGTCGTCATCGACTTCCTCACCGCGCCGGAGGCCGGCGGCCAGTACGTCGCCTCGGGGCTCGGCCTCGGCGGCCTGGGCTGGGTCGGCATCGCACTGGCGTTCTGGGGCGCGGTCGCGATTCCGATCTACGTCCTCGGGCCGGTCTCCGGCCAGCACATCAACCCCGCGGTGACGGTCGCCTTCTGGCTGACCGACCGCATCGATACGGGCCCGGCGGTCGTGTACGTTCTCGCCCAACTGGCCGGCGGCATCGGCGGCGGCCTCGTGTTCACGCTCGTCCGCGGCGGCGAAGCGGTCACCGTCGGCGCGATGGGTGCAACGGCGGTCTTCCCCGGCGTGACGCCGCTGCAAGCGGTCGTCAACGAGGCCGTCATCACCTTCTTCCTGATGGTGACGATCATGGCCGTCGCCGTCGACGACCGTGCTCCGCCCGGCTGGGCCGGCTTCATCATCGGCTTCGTCGTCGCCGTCGGCGTCGCGACGACGGGCAACGTCAGCGGCGCGTCGTTCAACCCCGCGCGCACCATCGGCCCCTACGTGACCGTCACCGTCTCGAACGCCCTGCTGGGAACCGACGGCCCGTTCCTGTGGGGACAGGTCTGGATCTACGTCGTCGGCCCCATCGTCGGCGCTATCGTCGGCGTCTACACCTACGAGTACCTGGTGTTGCGGCCACACGAATCGAAAGTCGTCGAGGGACCGGACGACGCGACGACCGCCGACTAACTCCCGCGAAGCAGGTTCGACAGGCGGTCGGTGATTCCCTTCTCGCCCCCGAGTTTGAGATAGTAGGCGTCCCCGCCGTCCTCGTAGTAGTTGTCGATGCGGCGCTGGACCTCGAACCCGATGTGGCGATAGAACTGCAGGGCCGTCCGGTTCGTCGTGCGTGCGTGGCAGGTGACGGTCCCGTTGTTCTCGGCGACGTGGGCGACCAGCGCCTCTCCGAATCCCTCGCCCTGGTAGTTCGGGTCGACCGCGAGAAAGAGGATGTACCCGTCGCGTCGGACGGCGGCGAACCCGATGAGGGTGCCGTGTGTCCGGTCGCGATAGACGTACACCGTCGAACGGCGGTAGGCGTCCTCGAAGAATCCACGGCGCTGTCGAAGCACGCCCTCCGACTCGCGAATGGCCTCCTTCAGGCCCCAGGCCTCCCGTACGTACGTGTCCTTGCCTGGATCGACGACCTCGCGTTCGACGTTGACGCTCACTATGGACCTCTAAGTACAGTGGTCAATATAATTCCACCGCCCGAACGCTCCGCGGGCCTGCACCGGCGTGCTCACCGCTCACCCGACTTCACGGGAGATGCGACCGGTGTAGAGTCCGTCCAGTGCGGTGCCGGCGTGCGAGACCAGCAGTTCGAGCAGTTGGACGTCCTCTTCGGCGACGGTCTCGCTCGAGTGGCCCACCGAGACGAAGACGATCGACCTGTCGTCGGTGGACGTGACGTGGGTCGTCAACACCTGCTCGACGTCGTTCCGCAGCGACGCCGGGAGGTCGTCGGTGTGGAAGACGGCTTCTTCGACGGTCTGCTCGACGGCCCGAGTCGCCAGTTCGGCGACGGTCTCGTCGTCGACGTCGACCCAGGTGCTACCGACGACTTCCGCCCGGTCGTCGGTCACGTCCAGAAAGACCGTCTCGTAGAAACCCGTCAGCGTCTCGACGCCCTCGATGGTGTAGGCGGCGATCTCCTCGACGGCGGTCGATCGATTGATGGCGCGACCGTAGTTGTTGACGTCGGCGGCCTTCCGTGCGAACTCCTCGACGCGGTCGCGTTCGTCCTGGAGGTCTCGGAGCCGTTCGCGCGATTGGGCGTCGTAGAGACCGACGAGGACGCCACTCAGCGTACCGACGGTCACGTTGTCGACCGTGACGTACGACGCCCGCCGCAGGGTCCCGAGGGTGACTTCCTGTCCGAACAGCAACAGCGCCGCGATGGCGGCGAACGCCAGCGCACCGCCCGCCGCCCACAGGACGATGCGGAGCAGGTCCGGTTCGTAGGTGTCCTCGCGAGCCAGCCAGACGCCGGTGTACGTGACGGCCAGCCCCGAGGCGGCGAACGGAACGACGTCGACCAGTTGTGCCACCAGCACGTCCGTCTGTTGCAGGCCGTGCCAGACCTGGAGTATCGCCAGAACGAGCCCGGCACCGGCCAGCAACCCCCCGTACAGATACCGCCGTTGCATGCCCCCTACAACGACGGCGGTCGGTTTTTAGTTTACTCCCGATTATTACTCGTGATTTTGCCCGACGGGCGATTTCTCATCCAGTTCACGCGCCGCGTCACTGGTCGTCCGGCCGGATCACACGCTACTGATCGTCCGGCCGGATCACACGCTACTGATCGTCCGGCCGGGTCGTACCATACTTGTCGCTGGGTCGGCTACGGGGCTGTATGAAGACGGCTCCCGGCGGCGAACCGGCAGGCGGTGGTCGACCGTGAAACACCTCCCGAAACACCTCCGTCCGCGCTGGCGGTACCTGGCGGTGGGTATCGAGACGTGGCCGGACGCCGCCTTCGACCGCGGGAACTTCCAGCGGGAACTGTGGTTCGCCGCGCAAAACCTGCTCGGCGACGTCGGCAGTGCGGACCTGGACCTTCGCGTCCTCCGGTTCGACCACGCCGACGGGGCGGGCGAAGCGGTCGTTCGAACGCGTCGGGGCGAGGTCGACCGAGCACGGGCCGTGCTGGCGTGTCTCTCGTCGATGAACGGTCACGAACTCGGACTCCGAGTGCGTGGCGTGAGCGGGACAGTCCGTGCCTGTGAAGAAAAGTATATACGGGGCGGACCGATAGACCCGGACTAGAGAAACGTCGTGTTCGAGAACGCACAACGCAGCGCCGTCGTCCGCGACGGTCGCGTGGACGTCCGCTGTGGGGACGCGTTCGCGGGGACGACCGAACTCGATCTGGAATAACTATGCAGGGCCAATCACAACAGCAGGCGTACGACCGCGGGATAACCATCTTCTCCCCGGACGGCCGCCTCTATCAGGTCGAATACGCGCGCGAGGCAGTAAAGCGAGGGACAGCGAGCATCGGCGTCCGAACCCAGGACGGCGTCGTGCTCGCCGTCGACAAACGAATCCGATCGCCGCTGATGGAACGGTCCAGCGTCGAGAAGATCCACAAGGCCGACGACCACATCGGTATCGCCAGCGCGGGCCACGTCGCCGACGCCCGCCAGCTCATCGACTTCGCCCGCCGCGAGGCGCAGGTCAATCAACTGCGCTACGGCGAGCGCGTCGACGTCGAGACGCTCACGAAGGCGGTCACCGACCACATCCAGCAGTACACCCAGGTCGGCGGTGCTCGACCGTTCGGCGTCGCGCTCATCATCGCCGGCATCGACAAGGACGGCCGCCCCCGCCTCTACGAGACCGACCCCTCCGGAACGCCCTACGAGTGGAAGGCCCTGGCGGTCGGGGCCGACCGGGGCGACATCCGGGAGTACCTCGAAGAGCACTACCGCGACGACCTCGACCTCGACGGCGGTATCGGGCTCGCCCTCCGGGCGCTCGCGTCGGTCAACGACGACGAACTCTCCCCCGAGGGCATCGGCGTCGCGACCATCGACGCCGAGACCGAGACGTTCGAGGAACTGAGCGACGAGCGAAAGCGAGGATACCTGGAGGAACTCGAACTGCTGGCCGACGAGGGCGGGGACGAGGACGAACCCGCCGACGACGTCTAGAACGCACCCCGCAGTTCCCGGGTCGAGATTCGTCGGATTCGATGACGCCGACGCCGCGTCGAATCCGATCACGCCGACGCCGCGTCGGATCCGACCGCATCGAGGCGGTCGCCGACCGTTTTTTCGCCGGTGTCACTCGCCGAGCGGAAACACCTTTCACGAACCCGCCACTACGCCAGGGTATGATATCGCTCGACGAGGCCGTGACGGCGCGGCTAGAGTCCCACGGGGAACGATTCGAGGTACTGATCGACCCCGACGCCGCGCTGGCCATCAAACGCGGCGAGTTCGAGGGGGACCTAGAGGACGTCATCGCCGCCGAGGACGTCTTCGAGAACGCCTCGCGAGGCGACAGACCGCCGGAGAACGCTCTCGAGGAGGTCTTCGGGACGACCGATCCGATGGAGATCATTCCGGAGGTCGTCAAACGAGGCGAGATACAGATCACCGCCGAGCAGCGCAAGGAGATGCAGGAGCAAAAGCGCAGGCAACTCGTCAACCAGATCGCGCGCAACGCGGTCAATCCGCAGATGGACGACGCGCCGCACCCGCCGGACCGCATCGAGTCCGCACTCGAGGAGGCGGGCTTCCGGGTCGACCCCATGGAGACGGTCGAGTCACAGGTCGACGAGGCGCTAGACGCGCTCCGGCCCGTCATTCCCATCCGGTTCGACGAGGTGACCGTCGCCGTCCAGTTGCCCCCGGACTACGCCGGCAGCGGCCAGGCGAAGGTCCGGGAGTTCGGCGACCTCGAGCGCGAGGAGTGGCAAAACGACGGCTCGTGGGTCGGCGTCGTCGAGTTTCCGGCGGGGATGCAAAACGACTTCTACGACCTCGTCAACGAGGTGTCGAGCGGAACGGCCGAAACGCGCATCATCCGCGACGAGGACGAACTGAACCGACGATAGCGTTCGGGCCGGGACTACCCGCGTTTGAAGCCGACGAAGAATCCGCCCGCGAAGCCGGCACTGATGGGAAACGCCGACAGCAGACTCATCACGACGTTCGGTGGCTGGTCGCTCGATGCGGCGGAACTGGCGTTGACCAACCCGGCAGTGATCTTGTTCCACTCGACGGCCAGGTAGCCCTGCGCTTCGAGGAACTTGAACAGCGCGAGTTCGAGGCCGATGATGATGGCGATTATCTTCGCCACTTTCTTGGCGGCGAACCCGATGATGCCGCCGATGAGCGCGCCACTGCCGACTTCGAGGCCCATCTGTTGGAAGTTGATGTCCACCATGGTCGTTACCTCTCCCGCCCGCCGGTAAGGCCTTTGTGGGTCGACCCGGCGCGAGTAAGCGTCGATTACCGAATCAGTTAGGACCGACGTTTATCCGACAGGAGTGTGTTACTTTCAACATGACCGGCACCGTCTCCGCCGTTCGGGAGCTGAACCCGCTGGTCGTC
>JBDGSB010000058.1:0-13736 GCA_042217765.1 Haloarculaceae archaeon
CGGAAACGGTCGCTCCCGGTTGACGTGACGGAAACGGTCGCTCCCGGTTGTTGCGACGGATCGAACCCGTTCGTCCGTGGATTCCCGCCAGTTGGCATCGACAAATATAAATTTTAGACGTGTCTAATCTATGGCGAGGCGTGCAAAGCAAGTCGACCACGCGGGCGGACACGGAGCGGGAAGTGACTCGTCGATGAACCGAGCGTCGCTCCCGTCGCTCCGGGAAGCCCTCTACTACGTCGGGCCTGGATTTATCATCAGCGTCGCCTACATGGATCCGGGCAACTGGGCGACGAACATCTCCGGCGGCGCGAAGTACGGCACGGCACTCCTGTGGGTCATCGTGCTGGCGAGTTTCATGGCCATGGCCATTCAGGTGGTGGCGGCGAAACTCGGCATCGCGACGGGGAAGGGCGTGGCCACCCTCTGTCGGGAGCGGTTTCCCAGGCCCGTCGTCTGGGTGCTCTGGGCGGCGGCCGAACTCGCGATGATCGCCACCGACATGGCCGAGATTATCGGGGCCGCCATCGGGTTCAGCCTCATCTTCAACCTCCCGCTGTACGCGGGCGCGGTGCTCGCCGGCGCGAGTTCGTTCGCCCTGCTCGGCGTGCGGACGGCCCACGAGAAGGGATACCGGTGGGTCGAGTTCGCCATCATGGCACTCGTGGGCGTCATCGCCCTCGCGTTCGTCTTCGAGATGGTGCTGGCACGGCCGACGGCCGGGCAGATCGGTGCGGGACTCGTGCCGAGCGTCCCGAACGGCAACGCGCTCTACATCGCCATCGGCATCCTCGGCGCGACCGTGATGCCCCACAGCGTCTACCTCCACCCCACGATCGTCCAGGACCGCCGAAAGCGGCTGGTCGCGGAGAACGGCGACTCCGAGGCCGTCCACAGGCGTCATTTCTACCTCGAGAGCGCTGACACCGTGCTCGCGCTGTTCGGCGCGATGTTCGTCAACGGCGCGATGCTCGTCGTCGCCGCGGCGGCGCTGCAGGGCACCGGCATCAGCACGCTCAACGACGCGTACGTCACGCTCAGTGGCGTGTTCGACGCGAACGCCAGCCTCGCGTTCGGCATCGCGCTCATCGCGGCCGGCCTCTCCTCGTCGCTCGTGGCGACCATGGCCGGCCAGACCGTCATGGACGGTTTCCTCGACCTGAACGTCAACGTCTGGCTCCGGCGGTCGGTCACCCTCCTCCCCAGTCTGGCCGTGGTGATGGCCGGCTTCGACCCGACCAGGGTGCTCGTGGCCTCCCAGGTCGCGCTGAGTTTCGAACTCCCGTTCGTACTCGTCCCGTTGCTGTGGTTCACCCACGAGGAGGAACTGATGGGCCTGTTCAGGAATCGGTCGAGCACGACCCGGATGCTCGGCGTCATCATCGCCGTCATCGTCGTGCTCAACGTCTGGCTGCTGTACTCCACCGTCGTGGGGTAGCGATTGCAGTGGTCACGCAAGCGCCGCTGTTCGTCTCAACGACTTTAGGCGGGGCCGCCCTACTCCGCCGCAATGAGCGAGTTCACAGCCGACGTTCGACTGAAAGACGTCGCCGTCCGCGACACGAACGTCTCGGCGGCCGTCGACGAACCGTTCCGGGCGATGATCCTGGACATGCTGGCCGACGACGCGATGACCGTCGGCGAGATCCACGACGCCCTCGCCGAACGCGGCTTCGACCGGACGGAGAACACGGTCCGCCACCACGTCAACGAACTCCGTGACGCCGGCCTGATAGAGGTCGCCCGCCTCGAAGAGCGCCGCGGGGCCACGAGCAAGTACTACCGCGCGACCACCGTCGTCCTGTCGTACTCCCTGCCCGACGGAAGCGAGGACGCCGTCGACGAGATGGCCGCCGAAATCGAACCCCTCGTCGCCGACGCCGTCGACCTGCTCCGGTCCGCTCACGGCGACGACCTGGAGCGAATCGCCGCCGAGATGGCTCCCTGTACCCACTGCCGGACACAAAAGTACGAGACATACCTGCTGTTGACCGTCCTCCGGCGAGCGTTCGTCCGGGCGCACGTCCGTGACGGGAACGCCGAGCCCGGGTCTCGTGGCGCGGACGCCCTTTAATGACAGATTAGTTATTTTTCTTCCATAGTACAAATTATTTGATATCCTTCGTTCTTCTCGCGAACGACTCCAGGATCGGATGGTTTCGACGACGAGCGTCGGGTCATGATCCGTCGCCGCTATCCTGCCATCACGCGGTTCGCCGGTTCCTCGACGTCGACGGAGATGGACGACGGTTCCAAATTGCCGACCACCTACCAAATCACCGGCTGCTCCTGCACAACCAGTGATTTCGGGCGATTGCTCGCGTTTTCACGACCCACCCGTGAGCGACGTCACCTTCGTCCGTTCGCGGGATTCGATCGTGCCTTCGGGCGTCGCGTGAACGGCCGGTCGACGCGATGAGAGCGACGCGACGGGGTCGGCGCGACGGGATCGACGCGACGAGAGATATGATGTATATAGTAGTAGTATGTTCAGGTGGTTTATTCGCCGTCGTGGTCGACATGGACCAGTTGCTTGCCGACGTTGTCGCCGTCGAACAGGCCGACGAACGCGTCGGGGGCGTTCTCGAGTCCGTCGACGACGTGTTCGCGGTAGGTGATCGTGCCCTCGTCGACCCACCGGGCCAGTCGCTCGTCGGCTTCGTCGTAGCGGTCCTCGTAGTCCCATACCAGGAACCCCTCCATGCGGGCGCGCCTGTTGGCGAGGATCGGGGCGGGTCGTGGACCCGTCGGCGTCCCTTCTTCGTTGTAGAGTGCGACCTGTCCGCAGACGACGATTCGGGCGTGATCGTCGATGCAGTTCAGGACGGCGTCGGAGATTTCGCCGCCGACGTTGTCGAAGTAGACGTCCACGCCATCGGGACACTGCGAGCGGATCGCCGCCTCCACGTCCTCGGACGTGTAATCGATCGCAGCGTCGACGCCGAGTTCGTCGGTGAGGTACGTCGTCTTGCGACTCGACCCGGCGATGCCGACGACGCGACACCCCTCCAGGGCAGCGATCTGGCAGGCGACGGAGCCGACCGCACCGGCGGCCGCCGAGACCACCACGGTCTCGTCCGGGGCGGGGTCACCCACGTCGCGCATACCGAAGTACGCCGTCCGGCCCGCCATCCCGAGCACGCCCAGGGCGGTCGAGACGGGACCGCGATCCGAGTCGACGCGAGTGAGGTCGTCGCCGTGGACCAGGTCGAACGCCGCCCACTGAACCGGCCCCCTGACGACGTCCCCGACGTCGACGTCCGGATGGCGCGACGCGACGACGTGTCCGACGCCGCTGCTCGTTATCGGGTCTCCGAGGGCCCACGTCTCGGCGTAGGAGACCGACTCCCGCATCATGTCCCGGAGGTACGGGTCGACCGAGAGGTACTCGATTCCGACGAGCACCTCGCCCTCGTCCGGGTCCGGAACGGTCACCGGTTCGAGGTCGAAGTCGCTCGGGGCTGGTCGTCCGGTCGGTCGATTCGCCAGGACGTACCGTCGTGTCTCGCGCATTCTACCGTTTCTCTGTCGCGAGACCGCCTTGAATCTACGGGTCGTGCGACCTCCCTTGGCGTTCGTCTCACCGACTCGTCGCCACCGCACTTGCGGCAAATACCTGCCACGACGGGAGAATTAAGTCACCATCGGTCGAATCGCCGCCCGAGTGCTACGAGACAACGACGGAGTAGCGTTTGCCGTCCTCACGATCGTGTGGGGGCTGGGTTTCTCGGCAGCCGAGGCTGGGTTCTCGTCGTTCCCGCCGCTTTTGTTGATGGCGTTCCGGTACGACCTCGGGACCGTTCTGCTGTTCGGGTACGTCGCTGTCACCGTCGACGACTGGTGGCCATCGACGAGCGGCGATCTAGTGGCCCTCGCAAGCGGCGGCGTGCTGTTGATCACCGGTGCCAACGGGATCTGGTTCGTCGGACAGAACCTCACGACCAGCGTGTTCTCGGGCATGATGGCCAGCCTCTTTCCGGTCCTGACGGCGGCCTTCTCGTGGCTGTTGCTTCCGGAGGACCGGCTGACTCCCCTGTCGCTCGTGGGACTGTTCGTCAGTTTCGCCGGTGCCTTGCTCATCATGCTTCCGAACGGCGGCTTCGACGTCGATGCGAATTTGATCGGCAAACTCGTCCTGTTCCTGAGCGCCTGCAGCGGGTCACTCGGGAGCGTTCTCATCCGCCGTGCCGAGACGTCGATCCCCAGTACGGCACAGTCAGCGTGGTCGGTCGCGATCGGTGCGCTCCTGTTGCACGCACTGAGCCTGTTCCTCGGCGAATCCTGGGACGGGACCGTCACCCTGGCCTCCGGAATCGGGCTGGTGTATCTCAGCGTGTTCTCGACGGCCGTGGTGTGGATCCTGTACTTCTCGTTGCTCCAGCGCCGGTCCGCGATCGAAATCCTGTTCGTGAGCTACCTCTTGCCCATCGTTGCCGGCATCGCGGGCTGGGTGTTCTTCGGAGAGGTCGTCACGACCTCGATGGTCGTGGGCTTTCCGGTCGTCGTCGCTGGCTTCGCGTTGATGAAACGCCAGACGATCCGCCAGGAGTTCCGTCGAAGACGGAACCGGGCCTGATCGAACACCCCTCGTGCTACGAGAGCCGTTTGGCGAGCCAGTCGACGTTCATGACGAGCGAGATGACGACGACGATGACGATGGAGACGGCGATGAGCAGCGTCGAGACGACGCTCACGGCGGGGCTGAGCGTCTGGCGGAGTGCGGACCAGGCGAGCACCGGAATCGTCCGGGTGTCGAAGCCGGTGAGAAACAGCGCCATGATGAACTCCTGGAGGCTCACCACGAACGCGATGAGCGCCGCGACGAGAATCCCCTCCTTGACGCCCGGCAGGATGACGTAGAAGAAGACCCGGAAGGGGCCGGCACCGAGGTCCTGTTCGGCGTCGCGGAGCGTCCAGTCGAACCGGGAGAACACCGCTTGCATGATGAAAAACACGAGCGGCGTCGACCACAGCGAGTGGGCCAGGATCACGGTCAGGTACCGGCCGTTGACCGTCGAACGGAGACCGACGTTCCCGGCGTAGACCAGCAGCGTGATGCCGAGCACGACGGGCGGGACCAAAAGCGGCACGAGGACCAGCGGCACGAGCAATTTGAGCCGCCTGTCGTCGCTGAGTTCCAGCCCGAGGGCGGCGGTCACGCCCATGATCGTCGACACGACCATCGTTCCGAGGGCGATCAGGACGCTGTTTTTGAAGGCGTTGACCCAGCTCGGCGAGTTGAACACCTCCCCGTAGAACGTCAGCGAGTAGCCCGGCGGCGGGAAACTCAGCGAGCTGAACGCGCCGCTTCGCGCCGAGAACGAGGTGATGACCACGAGTATCGGCGGGAGGAGCATGAACGCGAGCAAGAGCACGTACCCGCCCCAGAAGGCGCCGGTTTCGACGGATTCTCTGTTCATAGGAACTCGACGCCTCCCTCCCACCGCGACAGCGCGGCGAACAGGACGACGACGCTGAGCAACACGAGCGCCATCATCACGATCGCGAGGGCGCTGCCCATCGACCAGTTGAAGTCGTTGAGCATCAGCGACTGCACCTCCATGGCCATCGTTCGCGTCCGGGACGACCCCAGCAGGAAGGGCGCGGCGTACGACCCGACGTTCCAGGCGAAGGCGATGACGGTCGCGACGGCCAGTCCCGGGACGGCCGACGGCAACACGACCTCGTAGATTGAGCGTGGCCGCGACGCACCCAGGTCCCGGGCCGCCTCGACGACGCTCCAGTCGATCGTCGTCAGGACGCTGTAGATGGCCAGCGTCGTGTACGGCAGGATGACGTACGTCTGTCCGATGATCGCGGCCGTGAAGCCCGGATAGAGGTGCAGCGGATCGTCGACGAGGTGCAACGCCTGCAGGCCGTTGCTGATGACGCCGTTGGGCGATAAGACCGGGACCCAGACGAACGTCTTGACGACGAGCGTCGTCAACAGGGTGACGACGACGGAAAACAGCATGAGGCTCTTGCGCCAGCCGGTCGCCCGCCAGGCGATGTACGCGTACGCGAACCCGAGGACGACGGTCGTGACCGTCGCGATGACGCCGATCTCGAACGACACCGCGACGAAGTGATGCAGCGTACTCGATCCGAGGATCTCCAGGTACGATTCGAGCGTCCACGTCCCGGGGACGTTCGTCTGTCCGACGGCCTGTGCGGTGAGGCTGATGCGCAACAGGATGAAGAAGGGGACGACGAAGACGGCGAGTTCGAACAGGAGCACGGGGACCAAAAGCAGCGCCGCACCGCTGACCCGGTCGGTGATGACCTCGCCGAGGTCCGCGAAGCCGTACTGCGAGGCCGTCATGACTCGAACTCCAGGCGGTTGCCGCGGTCGTCGAAACAGAGCATGTCCGAAAACGCCCAGGACACTTCCACCTCCGCACCCTCGGTCACGTCGTCGCGGCCGGTCGCCATTCGCTCGACGAAGAGGTCCGTCTCGTCGATGGAGACGTAGTAACGTACGGTCGACCCGCGGTAGAGTACGTCTTCGACGCGACCGGTGAGCCGTCCGCGCTCGCGCTCTGCACTGAGCGGCCCGCCGGACCCGTCGCCCGCCGTTTCCCGTCCGACTTCGAGGGTCTGCGGGCGCAACGCGATAGTCACCGAATCGCCGACGTCGGGACCCGCCTCGCCCGTCAACGTCAACTCGACGTCCGTCCCGAGCGCCGTCGCAACGACGACGTCGTTCGCGCTCGTCTCCGTGACGTCCCCCTGCACGAAGTTGGTGTCCCCGAGGAACTCCTCGACGAACTGGTTTTTCGGGTTCTCGTAGACTTCTTCCGGTTCGCCGACCTGGATGAGGGACCCGTCGTTCATGATGCCGATGCGATCGGCGAGCGTGAACGCCTCGTCCTGGTCGTGGGTGACGTAGATGAAGGTCTTGTTCAGGTCGTCGTGGATGTCGCCGATCTCGATTTGCATCTCCTCGCGGAGTCGCTTATCGAGGTTCGACAGTGGCTCGTCTAGCAGCAACACGGCCGGATCGACGACGAGCGAGCGTGCGAGCGCTACGCGCTGTTGTTGCCCGCCGCTCAACTCGTTTGGCTTGTGGTCCTCGTACGCTTGCAGTTGCATCGTCTCGAGCATCTCGCGTGCCCGTTCGCGGCGTTCCGCCTGGTCGACGCCCGCCATCTTCAGCCCGAAGGCGACGTTCTCTAGCACCGTCTTGTAGGGAAACAGCGCCCAGTTCTGGAACACGATGGAGGTGTCGCGCCGGTAGGGCGGTTCCGCCGTGACGTCGTCGTCGCCGAGGTAGATGCGCCCCTCGGTCGGCGTCTCGAGCCCGCCGATACAGCGAAGCGTCGTGGTCTTGCCACAGCCACTCGGCCCGAGGAGACAGAGTAACTCGCCGTCCTCGATGGAGAGGCTCACGTCGTCGACTGCCACGATGTCGCCGTACGTCTTGCGGACGTTCTCTATTTCGACGCCGCTCATCGTCGTCCCCCGTGGCCGTCCCGTTCGCGTGCCGCCGCGACGACTCGTCGTGCTGTCCTGGATACGGTGTTCGTCCCCGTCGTCGTGGATACGGTGTTCGTCCCCATCGTTTCGAGTTCACCCGAACAAACTTCGGAATCGGATTTAACTTTCATGGTAATTTGTTCTCTGCGGAAGCGGGAATTATGTCCGGAGGGCACCGTCGTGACGGAACTCATCTCGCGTCCTCCAGCGACGCTAGCACGTCGGGGTTCTCGATGGAGGAGAGATCACCGAGGTCCTCGCCGGTGTAGGTGGCCTGGATGGCCCGGCGGACGATCTTGCCGCTCTGGGTCTTCGGGAAGGCGTCGACGAACAGCACCTCCCGGGGCCGGAAGGGTTTGCCCAGTTCCGTCCCGACGGTCTCGCGAATCTCCTCGCGGAGAGCGTCGCTGGGGTCGGAGCCGGCTTCGAGGACGACGTACAGGACGACGGCGGTGCCGGTGGTGTCGTCGGGCACGCCGACGGCGGCGGCCTGGTTGACCGCGGCGTGTTCGATGGCCGCGCCCTCGACTTCGGCGGGACCGACCTTGCGGCCGGCGACGTTGAGCGCGTCGTCGGCGCGGCCGTGCAGGAACCACAGGCCGTCCTCGTCGACTTGCGCCCAGTCGCCGTGGTCCCAGAGGTCGTCCCAGGTGCTCCAGTACTCCTGGAGGTAGCGCTCGTCGCCGCTCCAGAGCGATTTCGTCATCGAGGGACAGGAATCGCGTGCGACGAGGTGGCCCCGCTGGTGGGCGTCCCGTACCGAATCGCCGGCGTCGTTCACGACGTCGATGGCCATGCCGAGACCGGGACCGCCCAGCGTGCAGGGTTTCAGCGACTGGATCGGCATCGGCATCAGGAAACAGCCACAGATCTCGGTCCCGCCGGAGATGTTGATGATGGGCGTGTCGCCGCCGCCGACGCGGTCGTAGAACCACTGCCAGGACTCGGGGTCCCAGGGCTCGCCGGTCGAGCCCAGCAGGCGCAGCGACGAGAGGTCGTGGCCCTCGACCCAGTGGTCGCCCTGCTTGCGCAACGCCCGGATGGCCGTCGGCGAAATGCCGAACTGGGTGAGGGCGTGGCGGTCGATCAGCCGCCAGTAGCGGTCGGGGTCGGGGTAGTCCGGCGCGCCCTCGTACATGAACGTCGTGCCGCCGAAGGTGTGGGTGCCGATCAGCGTCCAGGGCCCCATCATCCAGCCGATGTCGCTCACCCAGAAGAAGCGGTCCGCGGGTTCGAGGTCGAACCCGAAGTACAGTTCCTTCGCACATTGCACCTGCACGCCGGCGTGGGTGTGGACGATGCCCTTCGGCTTCCCGGTCGTCCCCGACGAGTACAGCAGCATCGACTCGGCGTCGCTGGGCAGTTCCCTGGTGTCGTACTCGTCGGACTGGCCGCCGACGGCGTCGGCGAACCACTCGTCGCGGCCGTCGTCCCAGGGGATGGCGTAGTCGGTGTCGGCGGTGGAGCCGCCATCGGCGTCGTCGGCACCGACGCCGTCGCTACTGTCGGCGTTGCTGGCGTCCCGACTGCCTAGACGGTCGTAGACGATGGCGTGCTCGACGTGGCCCGCTTGCGCGATGGCGTCGTCGAGGGTCGCCTTGAGGGTGACGGCGTCGCCCCGACGGTAGAAGCCGTCGCCGGTGAACAGGACAGTCGGTTCGGCGTCGGCGATGCGGGTCGCAGTGGCGTCGACGCCGAATCCCGAGAAGATGGGCACCGCGATGGCCCCGACCTTGAAACAGCCGTACAGGATGGCGATGACCTCGGGGACCATCGGCATGTACAGCCCGACCGTATCGCCGGGTCCCACGCCGCGGGCTTCGAGGGCGTTTGCGACCTGGTTGGCCTGGCGGTGCAACTCGTGGTAGGTCACCTCGCGAACGTCGCCGGGTTCGCCCTCCCAGATGCAGGCGACCTTGTTGCGCGTCTCGCTGTCGAGGCGGGCGTGTCTGTCGACAACGTTGTGCGCGAGGTTGATCGTGCCGCCGGGGTACCAGTCGGTGAACTGCGGTCCGTCGCTGTCGTCGCGGACGGCCTCGTAGTCGTCGTAGAACTCGACGCCGAGGTAGTCGACGACCGCGTCCCAGAACCACTCGATCCCCGAGTCGGGTTCGCCGGGCACCTCCGTCGTCGTCCGCCGTATCAGGTCGTCGTAGTCGTCGATGTCGTACGCCTGCATGAACCCCCACACGTTCGTCGACTCGACGAACTCTCGAGACGGCTCGTGGACGAACGTTGATGTGCGGTCGGACATGGATTTTCGTGCGGTAATGTGACTCACCAATCGACTATAGTTCTTGCCCCACTCGTGCGATTGCGGGACGTCGCCCGACTCGTGCGATTGTAGGGCGTCGCCAGACTCGTGCGATTGTAGGGCGTCGCCCGAATCGTGCGATTGCCGGCGTCCGTCGGAGCGCACGAACGTCGGTCAGGCGTCCGTCGGAGCGCACGAACGTCGGTCAGGCGTCCGTCGGGACGGGTCGGTCGAGCCACTCCTCGTAGAACCCGTCGATGTCGGGTTCGAACTCCTGGATCACGGGATAGCCCGCGGGGACGGTGTCGACCTCGAGCAGTTCGTAGCACTCCGGACAGAAGAACTCCCGGAGTTGCCAGTCCCAGTCGGGGTCGGGACTCTGCCAGCCGGGATAGATTTCGGTCCAGTCTTCCTCGCCCTCTCGGACGCGAACCTGGCAGTCGCGCTTCCAGTTTTCGTCCACGGTACCGAACTCGTGGCCACAGTCGCCCTTCACGATGCGCTCGCCGTCCTTCGCGACGGCGTAGAGGTGGTCGTTGATCGGCATCAGGATGGTCTCGTCCCAGTCGACGCGCTCCTGTAGGATCTCGATCGTCTTCTCGAAGCGGTCGTCGTCCTTCTTGCCTTGCAGTGCCTCGTCTCTGAGCTGTTCCCAGGGCAATTCGCCGTCGATCAGCCGTCTGACTGTTTCTTTCTCCATGGTTCAGTCCTCCGTTTCGAAGGTGAAGTCCTCGGATACGTCCCAGAAGTCACGGAAGAAGTCGGCCCACTCCTCGGAGACGTCGAAGACGCCGTCGTACATCTCCTGGATGGGGTCGGCGATGTCCGGGTCGTCGTCGGTGACGCGGTCGCGTTCCTCCTCCCAGAACTCCTCGAAGTCCACCGACTCCTCGCGGCGTTCTTCGTGGAGTTGCTCGCGGGCTTTTTCGGTCGCTTCCTCATCGAGCGTGAACTCGCGTTCGTCCTCGTTGTACTCGCCGACGACGCCGTAGACGTTCTCGACGACGTCCGTCGAGAAGATGCCGTCCTCGACGTCCTCGACGACCTTCTCGACGGGTCGCTCTAGCGGGTCGCCGTAGCCGGGCGCACCCTGGAACTGGTAGTAGGCGACGTCGTAGTTGTCGAACTCCCTGGGGAAGTACAGGCCCTCCTCGTTGCGTTCGATGTTCCCGTCGAGTTTGTCGTCGAAGTCACCGACCGGAACGTCACCGACCGGGTACTTCTCGCGGTTCTCGATGCGCTCTTTCAGGTCGCTGTCGCGGCCACGGAGGGTGTAGTTGGCCGCGCTCGGGTAGCCGCCGGACATGCCCGCAGAGGTCATGCCGACGCCCGGGAAGCCCTCCGTGAAGAAGGAGGCGTCCGTGCTATTGTGGACGAAGCGGGCGACCTCCCAGCCGGATCCACCGCGGTACTTGCCGTGGCCTGCGGAGTTGGTCTTCGCCTGTCGACCGAGGTACAGCAGTCCCTTCTCGGTTCCCTCCCAGTGTTCGGCGTCGCCGAGGTCGGCCTCGGGGTTCCACATCGCGTAGCCCCAGTCGATGCCGTCGCGGACCGCGCTCGCGCCGAGTCCACAGGAGGAGAGTTCGAACGGCGCGACGGGGTAGTACTCGCCGGTGTCCTGGAGTTCGCCGCCGCCCTGGAACTCGTCGGCGGTTTCGCCGTAGCCCGACGCTACCTCTTCGCGGTAGCCGCGTGCGAAAAACGACCGCGATAGGTTCTTCCAGATGCCGTTGAACGCCGGCATCATGGAGTTCCAGGAGATGGAGTACGCCAGCCGCGGGTCGTTGGGGTTGACCACCGACCCCTCCGGCCAGTTGGAGTCCATCCCGAAGTGCGCGCCGTCGTTGACCTTGCCGTCGCTGAGGAGGTTCTGGGTGAGCGTCACCCAGAGCGCCCCCTCCATGGACCCCTCCGAGGCGTTGAACGGGTGTGGGCCGGGGGGGCTCGCGCCCTCCATGTCGAGCGTGAACCGCCCGTCGGTCTCCACGCGGAGTTCCGACGGCAGGTGCAGGATCATGTCCTGTTTGGACTTTGGCTTCCAGGCCTCGTCTTCGAAGGGAATCGGGAAGAACGTCGACTCGCGGTAGGTGCCGGGCACCATCCACTGCTTGACGCGCTCGTTGAGCAGGTCCTGGCCCTCCTTGATGGCCTCGCGCATGAACTGCTTGAACGTGTCGACGCCGTGGTCGTCGATGAGGTCGTGGACGGCTTCGCGGATCATCTGACACCCGGCGAGGCGGCACTTCTCGTCGAGGTCGAAGTACCGCGGCGTTCGAACGCCGCGCTGTGACCGGGCCCTCCAGTCCTGGAAGAGTTCGTCGTTCTCCCCGACTTTTTCACACACCGCGTACATCCCGTCGTCCGACCGCGACGCGCTGGGCAGGATGTCGTAGCCCGCGCTCGTGCCGCCGATGTCGAGTTCGTGGGTCACGCCGTCGACCCACGCGACGAGTTCGCCGTCGTGGAAGATGGGGATGAACGTGTGCAGGTCCGCGGTCTGGACGTTGCCGACGTCGTTGTCGTTGTTGCAGAAGATGTCTCCGGGCTCGATGCCGCGGTCGTGTTCGTAGTCCTCCTCGATCATGTACTTGATCGCGAGCGAGCCGGTGTGGACGTGGACGATAATCCCCGTCGACACGGCCACGGCGTCGCCCTCGGGGGTGTACAGCTGGAAGCACAGCTCGCCGATCTCGCGGACGATCGGCGACGCGCTGATGTGCATCGCCGTCTCGCGTGCGTTGACGAGCGCGCCCCTGAGCTGGGAGAACATCTTCTCGTACTCGAAGCGGTCGTTCTCCTTGAGGTCGTAGTCGTCCATGCCGAGGTACTCGCCGGTCGCCTCGAACTGGGACTCGCTCTCCTCGAGCATCTCCTGGAGCGTCTTCCCGTCCCAGCCGATGGGCGGGTCGACTGACTCGAACTGTTGGGTCGATTCGGTCGCGTTAGGTGGGGTTTCGTCGGGTGTACTCATGAGTCGTGATCACTCGTGCTGTCGGAGGTGGTAAATTCGGTTTTCGTCCAGTTCGGCCTCGAAGCCGGGCGGGACGAGCATGGTGGTCGACGGTGCTTCCGCGACGGACGGTCCCTCTAGCACGTTGCCGGCCTGGACGTGGTCCATGTCCCAGATGCTCGCGTCGTGCCAGGTGTCGTCCCAGTAGATCGGGCGCGTGCCTTTGCTCGCGGCTTCGGGCGGAGTGCGCTGATCGACGGTGTCGACGTTCGGAATCGTCGGCATGGGCGACGGCGCGATACCCAGCCCGGTCACGGTCGTGATGGTGTAGCCCATGTCCGGTGCCGACGACGCGCGCCGGAAGATCTGGCGGAACCGCTCGTCGTAGCGGCCGATCAGTTTGCGAAGCCCCTCCGCGGTGAACCCGTCCTCCCAGAAGTCCATCGGGACGTCGATCTCGAGGTCGTCGAGCATCCCGGTGTACTGGATGCGCACGGAGGGCTGGTAGGTCATCTCCTCGACGTCGATCCCGTCGCGCTCGAAGGCCTCGACGACGTTTTCTCGAAGGTCGAGCATCACTTCCGTCAGCCGGTCCGTGACCGTATCGAGGTTGTCCAGGTCGGGATCGACGTGGAGTTCGACCGACTGGTCGTACCGGTAGGAGTAGTCCGCACAGGCGGCTCCGAACGCCGAGAACGCCGCCGCCCACTCGGGAATCAGCACGTCCTCGAACGCCGCGTTGCGCGTGTAGCCGGCAGCGTGCAGCGGCCCGCCGCCGCCGTACGAGACGAGGTTGTAGCTCTCGGGGCTGTAGCCCAGCCCGACGATCATCGCGGTGAGTTCGTTGGCCATGTCCTCCTCGACGAGGTCGAGCACGCCGCGTGCGGTCTCGTATGGGTCTTCGTCGAGCGGACTGGCGATGTGTTCGTCGACGGCGTCGATGGCAGCGTCGACGTCGATAGGAATGTCGCCGCCGAGGAAGAAGTCCGGGTTGATGTACCCGAGCATGGCGGTACAGTCCGTGACCGTCGGCTGCGTGACGTCGTCGTTCTCGTT
>JBDGSB010000092.1:0-13582 GCA_042217765.1 Haloarculaceae archaeon
TTTCAACATGACCGGCACCGTCTCCGCCGTTCGGGAGCTGAACCCGCTGGTCGTCACCGGGAACCTCCTGGCAGGGCTCGTCGTCGCCAGCGTGTTCGCGTGGCCGGGACGCGTGGCCGTGGACGACCTCCTCGAGGCGTCGTTCCCGCTGGTGCTCGCGCTCGCCGTGCTGGGGCTGGGGTTTCGCCGCCGCCGTCTCGACGCCGACCAACGCCGGCTGGTGGGGCGCTGGCTACTGCTGGGCGTCGGCGGCCTGTTCGTCGTCGGCCTCTGGTTTGCCGTCCTGAGACGGATCGGTGTCGCGTTCGAGCCGCGTTTCTACGTGGTGACCGCACTGAGCGTCGGTGGCGTCGTCGGCGGGACGCTCGGGATCCACGCGTTGAACGAGCGCGAGCAACGTCACCACCGCCGACGAGCCGAACACAACTACCGCGAGATATTCGAGAAGGTCGAGGACGCGCTGTTGATCTACGACCCCGAGACTACCGAAGTGCTGCGGGCGAACGATCGAGTCGAGGACGTCTGGGGGTACACGTCCGCGGAGGTTCGCGGCAAGACGGTGACGGAACTGAGCGCCGACGTCGACGATCTCCACGACCGCATCCAGGAGCACGTCGACGCCCTGCTCGCCGGCGAGACGCGGCAGTTCGACTGGCTGATCGAGCGCCGCGACGGCACGGACTCGTGGGTCAACGTCAACGCCAACCGGGTGACCATCGACGGCGAGGATCGACTGCTCGGGCTGATCCGGTCCGTCGACGAGCGCAAGCGACGCGAACAGGCCATCGAGGAGTTGCACGACGCGACCCGCGAGATGATCCGGGCGCAGAGCAAGGAAGAAATCGCCGCCATCGTGGTCGAGACGGCCGAGTCGGTTCTCGGCTTCCCGCTGGTCGGCGTGTGGGGGTTCGACGAGTCCGAGTCGTGTCTGCAGCCCATCACGGTGAACGACGAGGCGACGGACGTCGTCGGGGCCCACCCGACCTTCGAACCGGGAACGAGCGAGGCCTGGCGTGCGTTCGAAGACATGGAACCACGCGTCTACGACGACGTCCGTACTGCGCCCGACGTCCAGAACCCGGAGACGCCGATTCGCAGTGAGATGCTCCTGCCGGCGGGCCACCACTGCCTGTTGATCGTCGGATCGACTGAATGCGACGCGTTCTCGGCGGTCGACGTCGCGCTCGGTCGCCTGCTGGCCGCGAACATGCAGGTCGCCTGCGAGCGGGTCAGTTACGTCGACCAGCTCGAGACGCGCACCGAGCAGATGGAGTTTTTCAACGGGTTGATTCGCCACGACGTCATGAACGCGATGACGGTCATCCGGAGCCGCGCGGACGTACTCCGTTCGGAGCTGTCGGGACGCCAGCAGTCGTTCGCCGACACGGTCGTCAGGTGGGCCGACACTACGATCGGCGTCGTCCAGCAGGTCCGGAACGTCCTGGAAACGTTGACCGACGGGGCGGACGCCGACAAGCAGGTCGTGGACCTCGAAACCGCCCTGCGTCCGGAGATACAGCGGTTGCGGGCGACCCATCCCGAAGTGACGTTCGACGTCGAAATCCCCGAAGACGTGGCGGTCGTCGCAAACGGCCTGCTGGACGACGTGTTCGGAAATCTGCTGAACAACGCCGTCGATCACAACGACGCCGAGGGACTCGAAGTGCGGGTGACGGTCCGGGTGGACGAGGAGACCCGAAACGTCTGTATCCGCATCGCCGACGACGGGACGGGCGTCGCGGACGAGCGCAAAGACGATATATTCCGCCGGGGCCGTACCGGACACGTCAAGGATACGGGCTCCGGATTCGGCCTCTACTTCGCCGACGTGATGGTGTCGTCGTTCGGCGGGTCCGTCCGCGTCGAGGACGCCGCCGAGTTCGAATCCGGCGGAGCGGCGTTCGTCGTCGAACTCCCGCTGGCGTCGGCCGAACGAGTCGTGACGCCGCGAACCGAGATTTAAATACGTCGGCGACGTACCACCGGGCGAGTGACGGAGACACAGCACGACGCCGGACGAGCCGTCGTCGCCAAGCGGGTCGACGAGGGCGAACCCGACACCGAAGAGATCGAGCAACTGGCCCGGGCGGCCGGTTACGACGTCGTCGACACCGTGACCCAGACGCGGTCGGAGGACCCCGCCCTCCACGTCGGCGAGGGGAAGGCAGAGACGCTATCGGCGACCGTCGCCGCGACCGACGCGGGCGTAGTCGTTTTCGACAACAAACTCGGCCCGTACCAGACCTACAACCTCGGGACCGAACTCCCGACGGACACGCGGGTCATCGACCGCTTCAGGCTCATCCTCGAAATCTTCGGCCAGCGCGCACAGACGCGTAAAGCCCAACTCCAGGTCGAACTCGCGGAGCTACGGTACGAACTCCCGCGCGCGGAGGCGAAAGCCAGCCTGGCGAAACGCGACGAGCGCCCCGGATTCATGGGACTGGGCGAGTACGACGAGAGCCGCGAACAGGACATCAAAGACCAGATTTCTCGCATCCGGGACGAACTCGAACACATCGAGGAGACCGACCAGCACCGCCGCCAACAGCGCCGTGAGTCCGGGTTCGACCTCGTTGCGCTGGCGGGCTACACGAACGCCGGGAAGTCGACGCTGCTGCGACGCATTGCGGCGGACGTCGACGTCGACGAGAACGAGCAATTGCACCCCGACCTCGATACGACCGCCGAGTCCGAGAACCGACTGTTCACCACCCTGGGAACGACGACGCGGCGGGTCGACATGGACCAGCGGGACGTGCTCGTGACCGACACGGTCGGGTTCATCTCGGACCTGCCCCACTGGCTGGTCGAGTCGTTCAAGTCGACGCTCGATTCGGTCTACCGCGCGGACCTGGTGTTGCTGGTCGTCGACGTGAGCGAACCCATCGACGAGATTCGCGAGAAACTCGTCACGAGCCACGACACGCTCTACGAGCGCAACGAAGCGCCCATCGTGACGGTTCTGAACAAGACCGACGCGGTGGCCGACGCGGAGGTGCGCCGCAAGCGCGAGGCGCTGTCGGCGCTGGCTCCCAACCCCATCGCGGTCAGCGCGAAAGTGGGCGAGAACGTCGACGCCCTGCTCGAACGGATCCACGCGGAACTGCCCGACTTCGAGCGCGAACGACTCGTGCTCCCGATGACAGAGGACACGATGAGCGTCGTCTCCTGGGTCCACGACAACGCGAACGTGCTCGACGTCGACTACGGCGACCAGGCGGTCGTCGAGTTCGAGGGGCGGCCGTCGGTCGTCGAGCGGGCGCGGGCGAAGGCCCGCGAACTGATTCCGGCCGAATCCGCGTAGCCGGAGTCGTTTTCTCTCGCACCGTTGCCCGCTTCTCACCCCGGTTCGAGCGCCGCGTACAGGATCGGCCGTGGATGGTTCACGAGTGTCGAGTAGTGGCCCTCGGCGTCGAGCAGGTCGAGACTGGTCGCCGGAATCGCCTCCGCGACGGCCCGGGCGACCGCCGGCGGTACCGATCGGTCGTCACGACCGTGCCAGACCGAGACGGGGACCGTCACGTCGGTCGGGTCGAAGCCCCACTCGCGTGCTACCAGCCCGGTCTCGTAGGCGGGCCAGCGCGTCCCCTGCCGGAAGGCCTCGCGGACGTCGGCGACCACCGCGTCGGCCGTGTCCGGGTCCTCGAAGACGGCCTCGTCGGCGGGCGAGAAGTTCGTCGCCAGGAAGTCGAGCAGTCGCTCGGGGTCGTTCCGGGCGAAGTACGCGGCCGCGCGGTACGGCCCGCGAGCGAGCCAGGGGGCACGGGAGAGCGCGGCGAAGATCAGTTGCGACCGCGACCCGAGGCCCTCGACCATCGAAGGCGGGGCGAGCGCACTGACGAGCGAGACTGCCCGGACGCGGTCGGGGTACGCGTGAGCGGTCGCCAGCGCGAACGCCCCGCCGGCGGAGAATCCCACGACGCCGGCCCGCTCGACGTCGAGCGCGTCGAACAGGGCAACGGCGTCTTCCGGCCACTCTAACAGCGCGTGGTCGGCCAGCGGCGTCGAGTACCCGCGACCGGGCCGATCCGGGACGATCAGGCGGACGTCGAGCCAGGACGCCGCGGCGTCCACTAGCGCCCCCGACAGCCGCGATCCGGGGTTGCCGTGACAGAACAGTACCGGATCGTCGCCGGGATTGCCGTAGGTCGCGTACGCGAGTTCGCGACCGTCCGACAGCGCCACGGTCGCGTAGTCATCGGGGGCGGAACCGGCGGCGTCCTCGCCGACGGTCGCGTCGCGGTCGCGGTCCGGGTGGGAGTCGCGGTCGCCACCTCGGCTCTCGTTGGCCTCACCGCTCGAACGCTGCTCGTCGGCCATGCGTTACAGCGGTCGTTTCGTTTTGGATTCGACGTGGACGTCGTCGATCGCCGTGTCGGGATATTGCCCGTCGTCGTCCTTCTCGGCGGCCTTCACCATGTCCCAGATCACGTTCAGTCCCGTCGTCACGCCCTCTAGCGCCTCCATCTCGCAGCCGGTCTTGCCCGTCGTCTCGACGGCCACGGACAGTTCGACGCGGTCGTCGCGAACGTCGAAGTCCGTCTCGACGTTGGTGATCGGTATCTGGTGGCACATCGGGATCGTCTCCCAGGTGTGCTTGACCGCCTGCACCGCACCGATGCGGGCGGTCGCGAGGACGTCGCCTTTCTCGATCCCGTCGGCACGGATCGCGTCGACGGTCGACGACTGGAGTCGAATCTCGCCGCTGGCGACCGCGCGCCGAGCCGTGTCGGGCTTGTCGCCGACGTCGACCATCTGGACGTCGCCGGTGGCGTCGGTGTGGGTGAGCGCGTCCGCGGCGTCGGACGGGGCGTCCTTCCCGGATGGCGGCGCGTCGTCGCTCACGGTCTCTCACCCCACAGCGCCTCGGGCAGGCGGTCTAGCAGGTCGGTTGCGACGAGGCCGTAGCCGCGCTCGTCGACCACGTGGTCGCCGGCACGGCCGTTGGCGTAGGCACCGATTGCGGCGGCGTGGCGCGGGTCCTGCGTGGCGGCCAGCGCGCCGACGGCCCCCGCGAGGACGTCGCCGGTCCCGCCGACGGTCATCCCCGGGTTGCCGGTGCGGTTGACGCGAGTCTCCTCGCCGTCGGAGATCACGTCGTAGGCTCCCTTCACGAGCATGGTCACCCCGAGTTCGGCGGCGAACGCCTCGACGAGCGACGCGCGTTCGCGCCAGTCGGCGTCCGTGGTGCCGCCCATCGCCCGGAGTTCGCCCTGGTGGGGCGTACAGATCAGCGACGCCTCGGTCGCCACCCCGGGGACGACCCGGAGGGCGTCGGCGTCCACGACGGCGGTGCCGTCGAGTCCCGTCAGCAGGCCCTCGACGGCGTCGAGCGTCTCGTCGCGACTGCCCAGGCCAGGCCCGAGGACGACGACGTCGTGACCGCGGGCCTGTTCGAGCAACGGGCCGACGTGGCCGGGTCCGAGGTGGTCGCCGTCGTAGGGTCGTACGATGAGGTTCTCGCTGTAGCCCTGTATCTCCCGGGCCACCACCGAGGGACAGGCCACGCGGACCAGGTCCGCGCCGGCCCGCAGCGCCGCCTGTGCGGCCAGCGCCGGCGCGCCCGTGTAGGGGCCGCCCCCGACGACCAGCACCTCGCCGTGGTCGCCCTTGTGGCTCTGGGGGTCCCGGGTCAACCGCAGGAGGTCGCCCCGTTCGACGAACGTCTCCGCCGCGTCGGGGATGCCGATGTTCGCGACGGTCACCTCGGCGTCGAGGTCGACCAGCCCCGGTTTCTCGTCGTGGAACGTGACCACGCGGTCCGCCTCGACCGCGACGCCCGCGGCCTCCCCGGTGTCTGCGTTCACGCCGGAGGGGACGTCCACGGCCACGACCGTCGCGTCGCAGTCGTTGATGCGCTCGGCGGCCGTCGCCTCGGGTTCCCGGAGCGCGCCGGTGACGCCCGTGCCCAGCATGGCGTCGACGACGACGTCGGGGTCGCCGAGTTCGAGGTCGGCGGAGTCCCGGACTTCCGTGGCGTCGTATTCGGCCTGCCCGAGCGCGTCCCAGTTCTCGCGGGCGATGTCAGTTGTGATCGTCTCCGCGCTCCCCAGCAGGCACACCGAGAGGTCGAAATCGTCGAGAAAGCGCGCCGCGACGAAGGCGTCGCCGCCGTTGTTCCCCCGGCCCGCGACGACGGTCACCGCGTCGCCGGGGTGGGCAACCTCGCGGACCGTGCGGGCCACGGCGTTGCCCGACGACTCCATCAACTGCTTTCGTGGCACGCCGAGCGCCGCCGCGTTGGCGTCCACGACGGCCATCTGCTCGCCGGTTATCATACGCGTGGGTTCGACCGGTGGGTGGGTTAACGTTGCGGACGGCGCTCGTCACCACCGGACTTCGAAGCCGCGCTCGCCCTCGGGGTCGCCGTACTCGACGTCCACGTCCTCGACGCTGGCGGCCGGACTGCCGGAGTGACACCACTCGATCAGTTCCGCGACGGGTTCTTCGGGGCCCTCGAAGACCGCCTCGACGCGGCCGTCGTCGAGATTGCGAACCCAGCCGTCGACGCCCCTCTCGCGGGCGGTGTCGCGGGTGTTCGCGCGGTAGTAGACGCCCTGTACTTTCCCGGAGACGAAGACGTGTGCGCGCGTGCGTTCGGTCACATCCGCCCCTTCGAGCGTCGCGGGCAAAAAACGGACGGCAACGAATCGCCGACACGAACCGCCGACACGAACCGATCAGACGTCCTCGCGGTCCAGCGGCGCGTCACAGCAGGCGGACCGATACCGGCCGTGGTTCCGGACGAGTTTCGACTTCTGGTAGCGACGGGCGACGACGTCGCCGCAGGCGGTGCAGTACAGCCGGTAGCTCGGCGTGCTGAACCGTCGGCAGTGGACGCTGGCGTCGAGGTCGTCCGCTCGGCGGCGGAAGGCCGCGCCGTGGCCGGTCGTGCCGAACCGCTGGAACTGCTCGACGTGGATCAGTTCGTGGCGAAGCGTCTCGCGCCACTCGGCACGCGAGAACGCCTCGAAGGCGGCCCACGTCAGCGCGACGGTGCAGGACGGCGGTTCCGATCCTTCCGCGGCGTCGGCCGCGGCCCAGTCCAGCGGCGTGCCCACGGTCGCGTCGGGGATTCGAGGCCGTTCGACCGCCGCCGCACGGCGTTTGGCCCGGGTCGAGACGCGCCAGTCGACCCGGTCGAGGTCGACCGCCAGGTCCGTGCGCCGCACCGCCCGCCGACAGCAGGCCCGCGACCAGCCGATCAACTCCGCGTGGGAGTCGACCGCATCGTAGGGAACGCCCTCGGACGTCACGAACGAGGGGTCGCGGGGACTTCACAAGAGCGTTACGCGAGCGAGGGGTCGCGGGGGACTCACGAGAGCGTTACGCGAGCGACGGCGTCCCTCGCATGTGTGCGGGAAGTTCGTTCAAGTTGTCCTCGATGACTCTCAGCAAGGGTTCGATGTCTTCCCAGTGTGGGCCGGTCGTGACGGTCCCTTGCTCTCGATCCCAGCGGACGTATCCCTCGTCCGCGAGTTTCGGGAGGTGGACGTGGTACAGTTCGGCCCACTCGTCTCGGAACTCCACGAAGTCGTCCTGTTCGAGCCACTCCGCGTCGGTGTTCCGATGCTCCTCGTAGAGCCGGAACAAGATCCGGCGACGGCACGGGTGTGTCAACGCTTCCAGTGCGTCGTCGGTTGCCCCCTTCTCACGATAGTGCCCAAGCATGGTATGGCATACCATCTCAACACCGGTAAGGTTGTGGTTTTTCCGTCGAAAATCCGCATGCGAGAACGGTTTCATACGGATTACTGTTGCCTCTTACCGGTGCTTCGCCGGAACGAGTGGGCGAAGCACCGGTAAACAAAGACAGTAATCCGTATCAGGGTGCGGGACCGGCGAGCGCGTCAAGACGACTGCGCGAGTCGCGCGAACGCGAGGTTGCCGCTGATGCTCTCGATGTAGGCGGTAACGACCTGGCCCTCTCGCGCGCCGGGGACGAAGATTGTGTAGTTGCCCTTCTCGGCGACGCCGTCGCCCTTGCGGCCCGTGCCGACGATCTTCAGTTCGTAGGTGTTGCCCTCTTCGAGGGTCTTCTGCTGGCGTGTCGTCGTCCGGGACGCCTGCTTCTGTACCGGGCGGAAGGCACCGCAGGCCGTACACCGGAGCATGTCGATGCCGTCCTCGGTGACGAGGTTGGTGTCGGGCAGGCCACACTCCGAGCAGGTGACGAACTCGGCGACGTAGGCGTCCAGCGCGTTCTGGAAGTCGGCGACGCTGAACGACCCGTTGTACCGGGCACGGTCGCCGTCGAACTGACCGTTGGTCCCGAACTCCTGCTGGAAGAACCGGTGGAGGTGCTCCGCGTCGCGCGACAGGGCGCTCGCGATGGCGTCGATGTTGGTGAGTCGCGTGAAAGCACCGTCGCTCTCGCCGACGGGGTCGGGGACCGACAGGCGGTCGCCCGCTTGCTGGGGTCGCTCCGGCAGGCTGTCGTACGCCCGCTGGAGGGCTGTTTCGTACTCCATATGTCCCGGAAACGGGCGACACGTAAAGCCCCACCGTTCCGGCCGTCGGCGAGTGTGCGAATCGGGGCCGCCGCCGTCGTAGCAACGGGTGGTCCGACGGTACGTCTCCCTCGAGGACGCGTCCATACTTGACGGGACGCTCATGGGTAGCGGATTGTTGGTCGCATCATAGCGCAGTTTCAAGGATGGTTTTGAGTGCCGGTCTTGTCGTTGAAGGTGCGGCCGCGATCCTTACACAGATACCGCGGAACGGACGGCGACCCCATCGGTCGAACGCTCGTCATGCGTGATATCACCGATAGCCGCCGCCATCGCCAGCAGTTGGAGGTGCTCAACCGCGTGTTGCGACACAATCTTCGCAACAAACTCACGATCGTCAGAGGGAACATCGAGACCGCCAGCGAACAGGTAGACGGGACGGTATCACAGCTCTTGGAGAAGGCACAGGACGCGACCAACGAGTTGCTCGCCACCAGCAAAACCGCCCGCGCCGTCCAGACCACACTCGAAGACATCGACACCCACGACCAGCAACTCGAGGCCGTCCTCGGTTCGGTGACCGAGCGCGCCCGCGACGAATATCCGACCGCCACCATCCGCGTCCCGGACGCGGAGATGCCGACGGTGGAAGCGAACGACGCACTTGAGGACGCACTGTGGGAACTAGTCGCCAACGCCTGCGAACACGCCGGAAACTCACCGCGAGTGACCGTCGGCATCGAACATCGGAACGGCGCCGTCGAGGTGACGATCGCGGACGACGGACCGGGCATCCCGGACTACGAACGCGAGATCTTGCAGACCGGCGAGGAGACTGGCCTGGAACACAGTCGCGGACTCGGGTTGTGGCTCGCCAAGTGGGTGCTCGAAGCGGCCGGTGGCGAACTCGCGTTCGAGGTGACCGATGGCACTACCGCTCGTGTGAGGCTCCCAGCGACCGTCTCGTCGTAGCTCGTCGTCGGATTTTCGGTGTCTTTCGTCACCCCGACGGTAGCGAGGGGAGCATCCCTACCCCTCGGCCGTAGTTCCGGATGTCTCTTCGCACCACGGGTTATAGAGACACCCCTCCGAAGTAATACGTATGAGTCGGACGGATTCGATCAATACCGAGAACGCTCTCGGGTAGCGGATTGGTGGCGGAGTGCAATCGGGCAATTTTGTCGGAGTCAGGCTACGCGATCAGTCGATCCAGAACCGGAGCGAGATTGGCTGAACGAGAGATTTCCGGGGACTCACCCAACTCACAAGATCGGTACCAACAATCTACGCCACAAGAGCGTGACGGGACGTCTATTCCGACGGGTGGTCCATGGCCGACAGCGCCGCCGCCACGCCGTCGACGAGCGCGTCGAGGTGGTCGTCGTCCATCGGCGTCGAGAGGTTCCCCATCCCCCGCGGCGCGACGACCAGGCCCTCGTTTCGCAGGCGCACGAACAGCTCTTCGGCCAGCGGGCCGCCCGCGCCCGAGGTGTCGGCGTCGGTCACCGGCCCGTCGGTGAAGTGAAACTGGAACAGCGAGCCCTTTCCGGTCACGGTCATCGGCACCGACGCGTCGGCGGCGACGGCCGCCAGCCGCTCGCGCAAGCGCTCGCCACGGGCGTTGAGCCGGTCGATCGTGTCCGCGTCGAGGCGGTCGAGCGTCGCCGCGCCGGCGGCCATCGTCGCCGGGTTGCCGTTGAACGTCCCCGAGTGATTCAGGTCGCCCTCGGTCGGGTGGAACTGTCGCATGATCGCCGCGTCGCCGCCGAACCCGCCCACGGGGAGGCCTCCGCCGATGAGTTTCCCCAGCGCGGTCAGGTCGGGCGTGACGCCGTAGGCCTCCTGTGCGCCGCCGGGTGCGAGCCGGTAGGTCATCACCTCGTCGAAGACAAGTGCGGTGTTCGACTCCGCCGTGAGATCGCGCGCGGTTTCGAGGTACTCGCGCTCGGCCGGAATCATCCCGCCGACGCCCATCACGGGTTCGACGACGAAGCAGGCGTAGTCGTCGCCTCGCTCGGCGAACCGCGCTTTCAGCGCCTCGACGTCGTTGTAGGCGACCGCGTCGACGCGGTCGCGGACGTCCGCCGGGACGCCGCTTGCGACGCCCTCGTCGCCGACTGCGACCTCGACGGTGTCGTGGGTGCCGTGATAGCCCCCCTCGACTTTGAGTACCCGTTCGTTGCCGGTGTCCGCCATCGCGGCGCGGATGGCGTTCATCGTCGCCTCGGTGCCCGAGTTGGCGAACCGGACGGCGTCGATGGAGGGCGTTCGGTCGACGACCCGTTCCGCGAGGTCGACGATGGCCTCGGTCGGTGCGGCAATCCCGTTTCCGCGCCGGATGCGGTCGCAGGCCGCCTCGACGACGGGGTCGGGCGCGTGCCCCAGCACCGCCTGGGTGTAGTTGTTCAGGAAGTCGACCAGTCGCTCGTCGTCGACGGTGTGGAGGTAGGGGCCCTCGGCGTCGGTCACGTACGACGGGTACGGTCGGTAGTGGGTGACCGAACGAGTGTCCCCGCCCGGGAGCACCGACGTGGCGCGGTCGGCCAGGCGCTTCGATTCCGGTGTCCGTTCGCGGTAGCGCTCCCACGGATCGACCATACGCGATCGGTCTCTCCGCCGCGCCAAAAGCCTGCGGGTGGGGGGTAAAGAGAGCGATCTCGCCCCGTCAACGCGAGGCCGGACCGATGCAGTCACTCGACGTCGACGATTTCGACGTCGAACTCCAGGGTTTCGCCGGCGTGATCGTGATTGAAGTCGATGCGGACGGTCTCCTCGCTCGCCTCGATGATCTCGCCGTGGCGGCCGCCCTCGAGTTTGACGTGGTCGCCGACCTCCGGGTCGGTCCCCTCGAGCATCCCCTTGAACGCGCCCGGGGAGTAGGAGACGGTCATGTCCTCGGTCCACTCGCCGTAGCCCTTCTCCGGCGGGATGGTGAACGTCTCCTCGTCGCCGACCGCCATGCCGATCAGTCCCTCGTCGAGGCCCTCGATGAGTTCGCCCTCGCCGACGGTCACCGTCAGCGGCGTGTACGCCTTCGACTGCTCGTCGATCAGTCCAGTCTCCTCGGCGACCGCTCGCCGCGACGTGTCGAACACCTCGCCGTCGGCCTCGCGGGCGACGTACTCGAAGGTCACCTCGTCTCCGATCTCGATTGACATACCCGAACGTTGCCGTTCGTGGACATAAACGCCGTGATTCGTGGGCCACACGGGTCGGCGTTAGACCTCGGCGACCGCCCTGACCGGCGCGCCGTCGGCACCTGGAATCGACAGCGGGAACGTAGAAAGCGTGAACGTCCGCGGGAGCGCGTCCAGTCCGGTCAGGTTCTCGACGACGAACCGCTCGCCACCCAGAAGTTCCTCGTGTGCCGGGTGGCCGTCGGGTTCGCCCTCGCGTTCGCGGTCGGGGTCGGCGCTCGGCGTCGGATCGGGACTGAAGGCGTCCAGGGCGACGCTACACCCGCGGTCGGCACACCACGCGGCCGCCGTTGGGGTGAGATACGGGTGGTCGCGATACGACGACTGGCCCCACCGGTCGTCCCAACCCGTGCGTATCGCCAACAGGTCGTAGTCGTTCACCTCGGGCCGGTCGTGGCCGTCCGCCGCTGACACATCGTCCGCCGCCGCCGGATCGCCCGCCGCCGACAGGTCCTCGACGGTGATCGGCTCGCGCGGACCCAGGTGCGTGCAGTCGATTCGCAGCGCGTCGAAGACGAACGCCGAGACGTCGAACGCGTCCAGCGCGTCCCCGTCCGGCAGGACGTGACTCGGCGCGTCGAGGTGCGTGCCGACGTGGGTGTCCAGTTTCAGGGCCGTGACGCGTGCGCCCTCCTCGACGGTACTGATCTGCTCGACGACGACGGCGTCGCTGCCCGGATAGACTGGCATGCCGGATTCGAGGGGCTGGCTGAGGTCGTACAACGCCATGACGACAGCAGGGACCGCGAGACCGATATGCGTTTGGAACGGTTCGTGACCGCGTCGGTCGCGTGATCGGTTCGGTTTTTTGTGACCCGTCACCACCACGGAAAGGGGCATCAGATTCACCCCTCGCAAGCGACGACCCACGGTCGTGGTCGAACACTGTGACAAGTGTGGAACCGAACTCGATCACACCCACGTCCGCCACCAGACGTATCGCATCGAACACGCGTCGGAGACGGTCGACACGCTCGAGGGGTGTCTGTGTTCGGATTGTTTCTGGGAGTTCGAGGAGTGGCTCGAAATGTAGCGCGACTACGGTTCGGGATCGACGTGCGAGCGTATCCACTCGTAGTGGTCGCGGACCAGCGACTCGCCGGCCTCGGTCAGCGAGTAGACGTCCGTCAGTTCCTCGGTGTGGGATTCGACGTGACCCAGTCGTTGCAGTTCGTCTAGCATCGTCCGGAAGTCAGCCGGATCGATGCGTTCGTCGTAGCGCTTCGACAGCGCGGTCTTGAGTTTCTGTGCCGGGAGTTCGTCGTGGCCCGCCAGGACGATGCAGGCGTCGCGTCGGATGCCGCTACGGAGCCACCGAGACATACGCGACCGGACCCGGGGCAGATAGAGGTAGCTTGCGGTTCGCTCCGGAACCGGAACGTTGGAAACGGTCGGGTCCGTAGCGGGAGCGATGACATCCGCGGACGCGACTTCGACGGCCGACGGCGTCACCGCTCGCTACTACGAGACCGAGACCGAGCGCGTCCTCGAATTCGAGCGCGACGGTGCGACGGCCGCCGTTGCCCAGAACGTCGAGGGCTACGCCATGCTGAAGGTGCGGCCGTCGGCCGACGGAGACGAGCTAGAGCGGTACTACGGCTTCGACATGGCGCTCGACCACGCCGCCGAACTGCTCGGCGTCGACCCGAACGACCTCCCCGTTCCCGACGCGGCCGCCGACATGGGGATGTAGCGGCTCTCGGGTTCACTCCGGATTCGAGACGGTATTGGAATTGGCCTGGCTATCTGTGCAGTCGTCATCCTAACATCCTGAATGCGAGGAGAACTCCCGTTCCCCGTCTGGAAGAGACGATTCGAACGTGGACTCCGATAGCGTATCGGAGCCGGAGTTCAACGAAAAGAGTTTAGTTGTACTACTCGGCTCTGCACGTTCATAAACTCCCGTCAGAATGGAGGAAGAGGTGGTCGATT
>JBDGSB010000040.1:0-13531 GCA_042217765.1 Haloarculaceae archaeon
AATTTCCACGAGTGTTGTACGTCCGTCCGATTCTCTCGCATCAACGAGTCGTGACCGAACTAGCGAATTTCCAGTTATATACGATCCATTCGAAAATGCGAAACGTTTGATTTGCGGTACCAAATCACACGTTCGGACGTCTCCGTCTCGTCCCGTGGTCTTCGGTTCGCTCGCTCCGTTTATTTCACCGGGTCGAACTCCCGTTCGCGAATGCGAAACCCTCGCCGAACCGGACGATTACACCCATATACCTGTAACACGATGGAGCGTCACGGGTTCCTCGATCGGACGAGTCCCGCTCACTGCGGCCGAGAATCATCGCGTCTGCTGTTCTCGGAGATCGTGCTGAAATTCGTCGTTGGGCTTTCTCGGTGGTATTCGGTGATAACCCACTGCGTCCGCTGTTCCGAGTCGTCCGTCTCATCGCGTGCCGACGGCGCGCTGGACGGCCGGCGAGTCCATCGCGTCCGAGAGGATGGCCGCCAGCACGTCGGGGTCGACGGGCAGGTCGTACCGTCTGTAGACGCCGCCGCCTCGTCCCTCGTTGTGGTCGCTGGCGGTGAGCAGGTCCGCCTCGACTAGCGTCGCCAGTCGGGTTCTGACGCGACGCGCCGAGAGGGGGTCGCGGGCGTCGGCGTCGGCGAGCGACCGGTATCGGTCGTAGACCGTCCGCGACCGGACGGGTGTGTCACCGTCGAGACCGGCGGCCGTCACGGCCGCGAGAACGAGTCGCCCGTGGTCGTCGACGCCGTCGAGACGGTCGCGAAGGCGGTCGCGCTCCCGTTGCGTCCGCGCCTGCTCGACGTGGTGGCCGACGACGCGCGAGTCGAGTTCCCTGGCGGCCACGTCGCCCGCGGTCCGGAGCAAGGCGATGGCCTCGGTCGCGCCGCCGTCGCCCTCGGTGGCGTAGGCGGCACACAGCGGGACGACCTCCTCGGAGAGAGCGTCGTCGGTAAACGCGCGCTCGGCGCGCGCGCGAAGTATTTCGCGCAATTCCGCGGCGCTGTAGGCGGGACATTCGATCGACTGCACGGCCGAGCGGTCCCGTCCGGGGAGGGAGTCGGTCTCCCCGTCGACGACGCCGACGAGCGTCGCCGCCGCGAAGCGGCCGTCGAGGAACTCCCCGAGCAGGTCCGTCCCCGCCAGGACCTGCAGTCCGTCGAGGACGACGACGGGAGATCGGCTGTCGTCGAGGGCGTCCGCGAGCGCCGCGTCGACGTCGGCTCTGGCGTGACCGGTCGTGTTCAATCCGGCGTTTCCGATCCGGTTCGCGACCCGTATCGCGACTCGGTACGGGGTATCGTCGTCGGTGCAGTCGACGTAGGCCGTGGCGTCGGGTGCAGTCGTCGCCGCACCAGCGGGTCCGGTCGCCACGGCGTCGAGGACGGTCCGAACCAGCGTCGTCTTCCCGGTCCCGGACGGTCCGGCGACGACCGCGTCGGTCGGTTCCGAGCCGTCGTCGTCGAACCCGAGCGCCTCCCGGAGCGCCGCCCGTTCGGCGTCCCGGCCCGCGAGTTCCTCGGGCACGTAGTCGGCCGTGACCGCCTCGCGGTCGTCGTAGAGGTTCTGATCGGTGTCGAACAGCGACATACCGCCGCTTCGAACGGGGACGTGAAAAAACCACCGCGTCCGCTGTATCGTGTCGATGCCGGCCGTGTCGTTACTGTATTCGGTGCCGAGCGACACCTCGACGTCCCGTGATACCGATTGGCACTCCGGAGCGGCGTCGACGGCGGCCAGCGGCCCGGATACCACCGCGTCCGGTGTTTTTCCACCACGCCTATTAGCCCCAGGACCCATCCTTGGGACAATGATCCGAACGCCGTCGAAAGCGGAACTCCGGGACATCGCCCGCGACCTCCACTTCGAACTCTCGGAGGCGGAACTGGCGGACTACGAGCGGCTCGTTCGCATCACGCTCAACGACTACGAGACGATCCAGGAGCTGTCGGAACCGACGCTGCCGCCCCACGAGTTCTCCTACGCCGACCGGGAGCCCGGGACGCGCCCGCCGCGCGACGAGAACCCCCACAACGCCTGGATAACGCGAACGCGCGTCGAGTCCGAGGCGGACGGGCCGCTCGCGGACAAGCGCGTCGGCCTGAAAGACACCATCTCGCTGGCGGGCGTCGAGATGACCTGTGGCTCGCACCTCATGGAGGGGTACGTTCCGGACGTCGACGCGACGGTCGTCCGTCGGGTGCTCGACGCCGGCGGGACCGTCCTCGGGAAGTGCAACATGGACGCGTTCGGGCTGGCGGCGTCGGGGGACATCTCGGCGTTCGGCCCGGTGACGAATCCCCGCGACGACGACTACCTCGCCGGCGGATCATCGAGCGGCTGTGCGGCCGCGCTCGCGGCCGACGAAATCGACGTCGCGCTGGGCTGTGACCAGGGTGGTTCCATCCGGATCCCCGCCGCCTGGTGTGGCGTGGTCGGGCTGGACCCGACGACGGGGCTAGTGCCCTACACCGGTATCTTCCCGCTGGACAACTCCATCGACCACGTCGGCCCGATGGCTCGCACCGTCGAAGAGGTGGCGACGACGCTCGACGTCATCGCGGGGATCGACGGCCTCGACCCGCGCCAGCCGGCCGCGCTGGAAACCGACGAGTACACGGCCGCGCTGGGCGGCGGCCTCGACGACACGACCGTCGCGGTCCTGGAAGACGGCTTCGAACACGCCGAGAGCGACGACAGGGTCAACGCGGAGGTGCGCGACGCCGTCGACACGCTGGACGAGTTGGGGGCGGAGACCACCAGAGCCAGAGTTCCTCTCCACCGGAAGGCACCGCCGATGGCGCTGCTGGTGTGGGGCTACGGCGGCCTCCAGATATTCAAACAGGGCGGGCAGGGATCGCTGTACGACGGGTGGTACAACACCGGTCTGATGCGCATCTTCTCGAAGTCGCGCCGGGCCGCCTCGGACGAACTCACCTCCATCGCGAAGGCGACGATGCTGGCGATGGAGTTCCTCGACCGCCAGCAACAGAACACCCTCTACGGGAAGGCCCAGAACGTGAGCTTCGAACTCCGCCAGCGATACGACGAGGTGCTGGCGGACGCGGACGTCCTCGCCATGCCGACCGTCCCGAGCGGGCCGATCCGCCACGACCCCGACCTCGACCGGGTCGAGCGCGTCCTCCGATCGTTCCCGCCGACGAAGAACGTCTGTCCGTTCGTCCTGACGAACCACCCCTCGATAACGGTCCCCTGTGGCACCGTCGACGGCGTCCCTGTCGGCCTGTTGCTCGTCGCCGAGAGCTTCGACGAAGCGACGCTGCTGCGCGTGGCCCACGCTTTCGAGCAGCGCGCCGACGTCTCCCTCGATTGACCGTGTTCCTAACGGGACCCGGGCCTTGTTCGCCCGACGACCGCCGGCACGCGACGCATTGACTCCCGCGGTCGTTCGTCCCACGAGAGGAACTATTATATATCCGGACCGGCGTGCTTTGCACGTATGTCCCGAATCGAGTTGCGGGAACTGCGCAAGGAGTTCGGCGACCTGGTCGCGGTCGAGGACGTTTCGGTGACCGTCGAGGACGGGGAGTTGCTGTGCCTGCTGGGTCCCAGCGGGTGTGGCAAATCCACGACGCTCCGAATGATCGGCGGGCTAGAGACGCCCACCGGCGGCAGCGTCTACCTCGGCGACGAGGACGTGACCGACTCGCCGGCCTACGACCGGAACACGAGCATCGTCTTTCAGGACTGGGAGCTGTTTCCGCACAAGTCGGTCCTGGAGAACGTCGCGTTCGGGCTGAAGATGGACGGGGAGGACAAATCGAGCCGCCACGAGCGGGCGCGGGAGATGCTCGCTCGCGTCCACATGGACGGCTACGAGGACCACAGCCCCTCGGAACTCAGCGGCGGACAGAAACAGCGGGTCGCGCTCGCGCGGTCGCTGGCGGTCGACCCCGAGGTCATCCTGCTGGACGAACCCCTGTCGAACCTGGACAAGCGCCTCCGCGAGGAGATGGAGATCGAACTCACGGAGATTCACGAGGAGTTCGAGAAGACGTTCATCCACGTCACCCACAACCAGGACGAGGCGTTCACGCTGGCCGACCGCATCGGCATCATGAACGACGGCCGACTCGTCCAGGTCGGCGAACCCAGCGAGGTCTACCAGAACCCCAAAAACCGCTTCATCGAGGAGTTCCTCGGCGACACCAACTTCGTCACCGGGACCGTCGAGGCGACCGACGGGGGCGCGCTCGTCGCGACCGACGCGGGCGTCGAGGTCCGACTCGAAGCGGCGGCGAACGTCTCCGAGGGCGACCGTCTCACCGTCTCGCTCCGGCCGGAGGTCCTGACCATCCCGTCCAGCGGCGCGAGCCAGGACGAGTCCCGGCAGGCGGTCACCGTCACCGACGGGAACGGCCCGAACTCGGTCGCCGGAACGGTAGACAGCGTCCTCTATCGCGGATCGAACGTCCGTTACTTCGTCGACGTCGGCGGGACGTCCATCTTCGTCGAGCGCAGCGTCACCGACCAGCGCGGCCTCGACGCCGGCGACGACGTGCGACTGGCCTGGGACAGCGAGGACGTCCTGGCGTTTCACCGGGACGGAGCGCGGGTCCGAACGTGACGCGACGACGACCGACCGGAGACGACGACTGACCGGCGACGACGCCAACGACTGACCGGCGACGACGCCAACGACTGACCGGCGACGACGACTGACCGATCCCGAAAAGACGACCGCGGTGACGGCCAGTTCACCGCCCGGATAGTGTCACCTGTAACCACCGATATCGTCGGGTAAAGCGCCCGTGCGGCCGTTCTGTCCAAAGCGTTAAGTGATCCCTGCCACACCGTTCGAACGGTAGCGAATGATATTCACGAAGCCATCGAAAGCGGAGTTGCGGGACGTCGCGGGCACCCTCAACATCGACCTGACCGACGAGGAGGCCGAGGCGTTCCAGGAACTCGTCGCGCTCACGCTCGCGGACCTGGAGTCGATTCACTCGTTGCCCGAACCGTCGGTGGCTCCGGAGGACGTGACCTACGGCGACCGGAGTCCGACTCACCGGCCGACCGGGGACGACAATCCACACAACGTCTGGATAACGAAGTGTCGCGTCGACGGCGCGGCGAGTGGCCCCCTCGACGGGACGACCGTCGGTCTGAAGGACAACATCTCGCTGGCGGGCGTCGAGATGACCTGCGGGTCCCGACTGCTCGAGGGGTACGTCCCGGACGTCGACGCGACGGTGGTCCGGCGACTGCTCGACGCCGGGGCCACCATCGCCGGCAAGACGAACATGGAGAGCTTCTCGTTTTCCTCCTCTAGCGACACCTCCGACTTCGGGGCGGTGACGAACCCACGCGACGAGTCCCGGACCGTCGGCGGGTCCTCTAGCGGGAGCGCGGCCGCCGTCGCGCTCGGCGAAGTCGACGTCGCGCTCGGCTGTGACCAGGGCGCGTCGGTCCGCGTGCCCGCGTCCTGCTGTGGGATCGTCGGCCTCGATCCGACGGCTGGGCTAGTGCCCTACACCGGCATCTTTCCGCTGGACCCGACCATCGACAAGGTCGGACCGATGGCCCGCACCGTGGCGGACGCCGCCCGGACGCTCGAAGCCGTGGCCGGAACCGACGGCCTCGACCCGCGCCAGCCCCCGACCGTGCCGGTCGACGACTACACGAACGCGCTGGTCGACGACGTCTCCGACCTCACGGTCGGCGTGCTCGCGGAGGGCTTCGAGGTCGAGGACAGCGACCCCGACGTGAACGAGACCGTGCGGTCCGCCCTCGACAGGCTCGAATCGCTGGGTGCGGCGACCGAATCGGTGTCAGTCCCGTTGCACCACGACGCCATCACGGTGGGGTACATGATCTGGGGCTTCGGCGGCCTCCAGACGTTCACGCAGGGCGGCCAGGGATCGCTGCTTGACGGCTGGTACGACACCGGACTGATGGAGACGTTCGGGAAGTTCCGCCGGGCGCGCGCCGACGACCTGCCGGACGAGGGCAAGACGACGCTGCTGACCATGGAGTACATCGACGAGAAGTACGGCACGGCCACCTACGGACGCGCACAGAACGTTCGGCGGGAACTGAGACGCCAGTTCGACGACGTCTTCGAAGACGTCGACCTCGTGGCCATTCCGACCATGCCAATCCCGCCGTTCGTGATGGACGACGACGCCGACCGCGTCGAGCGGACGTTCCGGACGCTCACGATGTGCCGGAACACGGTTACCTCGTCGCTGACGGACCACCCGTCGATTTCCGTTCCCTGCGGGACCGTCGAGGGAGTTCCCGTCGGACTGCTGCTCGTCGGCGACCACTTCGCGGAGTCGACGCTGCTGCGGGCGGCACACGCCTTCGAGCGGAACGTCGACTGGCAGGCGCACTGATACGGATTCGGGTCGCTCCGTACCGGCAGTTCGCCGGCCCGTTCGGGCGACCTGCCGGGAGCCAAAGACACGAATCCGTATGAGAGCGACCGTCGTGTGACGGCGACGGCGGCGCGACACGGATCGCGCGACCGGCGCGGTAGCGACTGCTGTCCCTCGAATACGACACGATTAATCGCCAGGGTTCGAAAGGAATATATACGACCTGTTCGTTACGCCGTTTGCTATGCCAGCAGAGAGTGGTAGCCACTCCGATAGCGGAGCGGAAGCGTCGAGTACGGACGACGGTCGAACGAGCAGACGTGGCTTCCTGACGACGGCCACCGGAGCCACGGTCGCCGCCCTCGCCGGGTGCATGAGCGGCCCGTCGGGCGACGGGTCCGGCGGTGGCGGCGGCGAGACGACCGAAAGCGGCGGCACGGAGACGGGGACGGGGACGACGACGGGGTCGAGTTCGAAGCGGTACGCCGGCCAGACGCTGAGCGTCGCGACGTGGGCGGGCATCTACGCCGAGGCTTTCGAGAAGACCGTCGCGAAGTCCTTCGAGGAGAAGACCGGCGCGACCGTCGAGGTGAACCCCGCCGGCGGGAGCATCATCTCCGAGATCAAGAGCGCGCCGGCGGACGATCCGCCCTACGACGTCGCCGCCGCCGAGGGGTTCTTCTACTGGCAGGGACGCAACGAGGACCTCTTTCTCGAAGTGCGCGAGGAGAACGTCCCGAACCTCGACGGCGTCTACGACTACCTCACGGACCTCCGGGGGACGAAGTACGGGGTGCCGACCGACGGCTCGCTAGAGGGCATCATCTACCGCGACGACGTCGGCTGGGACCCCTCGACCTGGATGGACCTGCTGTCGGACAAGGACGGTACCGGCCGCATCGGCTTCGAGGGGAGCTGGTACATCTATCCCTTCGAGGTGGCCTCGGTCTCGCTGGACACCGCGCCGGGAATACAGGAACTGTACGACCCCGACCAGCACCAGGCGATCTTCGACCGGATGCGAACGTTCGGCCAGAACGTCGAACTCTGGACCGGGTCGTTCGCGGAGATCGAGAGCAGCCTCCGGCAGGGCATCATCGACATGTCGATGTGGTACTCCGGGATGGGCAACGCCGCCGCCTCGGACACCGACTCGCTGAAGTGGACGACGCCGTCGAAGACCGCCGGGTATCTCGACCTCTACTGCCCGGTCCGGGGCACCGACGAGCGTGACATGGCCGAGGACTTCCTCGACCACATGCTCGACCCCCAGGTCCAGAGCGAGTGGGCCAGCGAGGGCTACGTCTACACCTCCAACGAGAACGTCACCTACCCCGACCGGGTCGCCGACCAGTACCCCACCTCGTCCAGCGAGTGGGAGAGCATCAAGATCGCGAACTTCACCGAACTCTCCGAGTACTCCTCGAAACTGTCGAGCGAGTTTCAGGAGATCAAACGAGCCTGATACGTATGCAAAACGCAACGGGAACCGTCACCCGGAGCCGTCGTCGGATGCGGGACCTCTACCGTCCCGAGTACCTGCTCGCGCCGCTGGTGCTGTTCGAACTGGCGTTTTTCCTCGTGCCACTCGTGTTGATGTTCCGGGTGGCGCTGTTCGAGCAGACCAACGCCGGCGCGTACGTGCCGGGGACGGTCACGCTGGCGAACTTCCAGGAGGTCGTCCTGTCGAGTCACTTCCAGACCATCGTCGGCTTCTCGCTGAAGTTCGCCGTACTGGTGACCGCCATCGCCGTCCTCGTCAGCACCTACTACGCCTACGCCATCTGGCGGGCGGACGGCCTGCTGAAGAACCTCCTGCTGTTTGCCGTCGTCGTCACGTTGTTGACGACGCTCGTCGTTCGGCTGTTCTCGATTCTGCTGTTGCTGTCACCCGTCGGCGTCGTCAACCAGTTGCTCGTCGGCGTTCACCTGCTGCGCGAACCCGCGTTGCTAGTGACGAACCTCTTCGGCGCGACCGTCGGCCAGGTGTACACGATGTTTCCCTACACCGTCCTGTCCATCTACAGCGTGCTGGCGACCATCGACTGGAAGAAGGTCGAGGCCGCCAACGACCTCGGGGCGAGCGAACTCCGGGCGTTCTACGAGATCGTGCTCCCGCAACTGCTGCCGGGCATCGCCGTCGCCACGGTCATCAGTTTCGCGTGGTCGTTCGGCGCGTACGCCGCGCCGTTCCTGCTCGGGGCGACCGGACAGCAGACCGCCGCCATGGAAGTCTACCGGCTGATGATCTCGCGGTTCAACTGGCCGCTGGCCACCGCGCTGTCGTTCGTGGTGCTGGTGGTCGTCCTCGCCAGCGTATCGGTGCTGTTTCTCGCCATCGGCGACAAACTGGGTGAGAACTATGACGGTTAGTCGACGCACCCAGACGGCCGCGTTCCGGGTCGGCTACCTCGGTCTGCTCGTGGCGTTGCTGGCACCGCTGGTCGTCGTCATCACGACGTCGTTCACCGCCTCGTCGCTGTTCCAGTTCCCGCCCGAGGGCTTCTCGCTGCACTGGTACGCCGAGTTCTTCTCGGACCCGGCGTGGATGCAGGCGGTCAAAAACAGCGTCATCGTGGGCATCGGCTCGACCGTCGTCGCCTCGACGCTGTCGCTGCTTGCGGCCTTCGGCGTTCGACAGTCCGACGCCGACTGGGTCGAGTACGTCGTGCCGGTCGCGCTGATGCCGCTGTTTTTGCCGCCGGTCGTCCTCGGCGTCGCGCTGCTGGCGTTTCTCGGGAGCTTCAACCTCCATCAGTCCTACGTCAGCATCGTCGTCGCCCACTCGCTGTGGGCGACCCCCATCTCGTTTCTGATCCTGCAGTCGGTGATGACCCAGGTCGACTGGGGACTGCGCGACGCCGCGCTCGACCTGGGCGCGACGCCGGCCCGCACCTTCCTCGAAATCGTCGTCCCGCAGATCAAGGAGGGACTGTTCGCGTCGGCGCTCATCGCGTTCATCATCAGCCTCCAGGAGTTCATCATGGCGCTGTTCCTGTCGGGCCACGACACCCGCACCATCCCGGTGCTGGCGTGGACCTCCATCAGCCAGGTGCTAGACCCCGTCGTCAACGTCGTCTCCACGCTGCTCATCCTCGTCGTGGTCGTCGTACTGGTCGGCTCCGCGCTGTCCATCGGCCTCGACCGCCTCGCCCGACAGCTGTAACGCCGCCCCTTTTCCGCGACGACGCGTTCGTGACCTTACAGCCACCGATCATCGCCGTCGAACGGATGAAACATACGAATTGCAGATATTGTAGTATTCTTTTATATCCGATCGGTTCGATTTCCAGCCTCGTCAGCCACGCGCGGCCGTTCGTATCGTCGATTCTCCTGTACAACCACAGATACGACGTTACAACCGCCGGTACTGCGTCATCCAGCACTTGCACGGTAGCTCGTCGACCGTACGGAATCGAGTCGCTCGCCGCTGGGAGAAACTGCCTACGAAGTATCAGCTCGTGATCTTAGAAGGCCGTGTTCGGCGGATGATCGGAGATTTTCGTCGTTTGTCGGAACACGGGAGCCGGGTTCCACGCTCGGAATGAACAGTCAAGACGAATATACTGAATAAATATGAATTCTCCAATAATTCAATAATTAGATGTTATTTCCGTTTCTGCACGAAGCCGTCGGCAATCACCCCCGTCTCCGGGGTGTGTCGAAAGACGGACTGGCGACGAATGCACCGAACGGCGACGGCTCTGTTAGGCGGTCGCGTACGACGTCGCGTCGGTCGGACCGACGTCACGTCGTTCGTTCAGACACGCGTCCAGGCGTCGCGAATGTCCGCCCGCGACATGTCCATGTCGTGGACGTTCTTTGCGTGCTGTTCGACGAACTCGAGGAGTTCGTCCTCGCTTTCGGATCGAATCTGGAAGTCGCAGTCGACGCCGGCTGACTGGCACGTGAACTCTCGTGTTACCATTGGAGACACCAGGTGAGGGGTGGGTCGGCAGGGACGTAGTTATTCGTCGCTTGCCCGAGAGTAAGAAGAGACGGCCTACCGCGCTACGACGGTAAGGTCGCGTTTCATACGGCTTCGGGTCGCTCTTTGCCGGCGAGTCGCCCGAATCCGGATCAATCGTCGCCAGCGTGGTACGCCTCGTGGAGCCGCTTGGCCTCTTCCAGCGTGACTGTCAGCCACTCCTCGCGGTCGCCGTATCGCACCTGCACCTTGCCGTCGGGTACGTCGGCGTCGACCTCGGTCGTGTGCTCGCCGACGAGGTGCCGGAGGTACTGGTCGCGGGCGGCCGCCTCCGAGGCGGCGATGGCCTGCCAGCCACATCCGGGACGGGTACAGCGGAACATCGACCGACCGTTAGCGGTCGCGGTATTTAGTCGTTGGTTTCCGTCCGTCGTCTTCGATAATCGGCTCCTATCGCCGACGACGACGACCCGTCCGGTCCTGGCCGGTGTCTCACCGTCGAACCGCTCCCGGTACCGGGGTAACGGCGGCGTTCCGGCGGTAGCCACTCCCGACCGATCTCCGCCCGTGACTGGTCGCACGACTACAGATTCCATTACAAATCTACCCGTGTAACCCATCGGCACTGGATCGTTCGGATCGGACCGACCGGCCGATCACCTCGGGTACGAGCGTCCGTTCGCGGTGAGGGTCGGCGAAGAGAAGCAGTCGGCCGTCTAGTTGCCGACGTCCATGGCGCGTTCGACGACGTCCGGACCGTACATCTCCTCGAGTGCGTCGTGCTGGTCGGGCCGGTTCTCGTAGACGTCCTGGAAGAGGGCTATCGGCGTCTGAGCGGCCTGGTACGTCGCCTCGTCCCACATCCGATCCTTGCTGACGTCGACCTCGGTCCCGTTGATAACGAGCGTCGTCGACTGCGTCATGGCGATGGCTCCCTTGCCCGCCGCTTTGGCCGCTTCGAACTGCTCCATCGAGTCGACGATGTCGTCGAGACTGGGGACGTACGCGGTCACGTCGAGCAACGCCTCACGGAGTTCCTCCTCGTCGAGGTTCCGGGTGTCGCCACCGACGTGGAGCACGTACTCGCCGTCGTCGGTTTCTTCCAGATCGAGGTCGTCACCGTCGTAGACCTGCCGGCCGTCCTCCGCGTCGAGATCGATGGTCGCGTCGTCGACTTCGAGGTGCCAGCGACCGGTCTTCGGTGGCAGTGGCGACGTGTTCGCTTCGACGACCTGGCCGGGCGTCAGCGACCAGATGCCGATCATACCCTTCGCGCGGTTCTCGGTCATCCGGTCGTGATAGCCCTCGATGTCGCGAATGTCGTCGTACGGGCCGTCGACGGCGACGAGTCCGGCAGCACTCGCACCGCGGGACGTGTTGTGGCGCAGTTCGGGCCAGGACGGGAGTTCGCCGGTCGGCGTCATCGCTCGCATGTCTTTGGTGTAGTCGACTTCACCGTCGACGAGCAAGAAGAGTCGCTCGAGGTTGTTCGACGGTTTGCCCATCTCTTCGCGGAGGTCACCGAGTGCGAGTTCCGCCTCGCCGCTCTCGACGATCACGGACATCGAGAGGCTTCCCGCTTCGAGTCCGTGTTCGTGTTCGACGATAGTGACGAACTCGTCGGCTTTCTTCCAGTCGTCGATATCGCCCACCTCCGGGATGACGAAGCCGTCGATGTGCTCAACGGCCCCGTTGTCGGGGTCGGCAATCTCGAGCATGTGTTGGAATCCCTGGTAGCGCGTCGTCGGGTCGTCACGGTGCCACACGACGCGAGGGTGAATCTCGCCCGGGAAGTCCGCCCCGTGTTCGGAGACGACGTCGACGATGTTCCGGACGCCCTCGTCCCGCATCGAGGGTGCCGTGGCGTCTTCGTTGTCGGGAACCCAGACGTCCGGGGCTTGCATCCCGTCGAGTGTGGCTGCACTCGCGAGCATCTTCGCCGAGTCGTCTTCGCCTTCGACCGCCGTCGGCGACGTAAAGAACGTCCGCACGAACTCGCGTTCGTAGTGTCTGGCAGTACTCATGCGTTTCACACCTGGAACTGTCCTGAGAGACGTTTAAATCTATGGTAACGGGTCGAACGATCGACACCGGTGACGAATGTCCGTGACCGGTTGGCCGTTCGTATCCCGAAGAGAGCGCGGCAGACGCGAACGGTGGAGGGAAACGACAGGTTCCGCCTGTCGACACCACCGTGTAGATGCCACACCAAACTGACGAAGCGATGTTCTGCAATTATATATATATTTTTCTTATATAATCTATATGGGTTTTTTCATACGGATTAGTGTCTTCGGTTGCCGGCGATTCGCCCGAACGGGTCGGCGAACCACCGGCAAAGAGCGACCCGAATCCGTATCAATCGAGATCGTCGTTCGCTCACCAATTCTGGGTACACATGCCGTGATGGCATCCAATCGCGTGGCACGATCGTTCTCCCGTCAACCACGTGGTGTGTCATCTTCCAGTGGCGCGCAGTGACCCGGTCTGGACCGTGGCGTCGACGGTTCGGAATCGAATCGGTTTATATCTTATTCTATCGTATAGTTTCCTATTTAGATAATATTTCTTATCTATATCGAATGCAATATGGCGTCGTCTCGAATACGCAGTTCGGGCTATCGCGGAGCGGTCGCCGGGACCGAGTCGAGAAACGTCGATGATGACAGTGACCGCCGAGAGCGACGTCAGGCGTGTGCCGTGTAGCCGGCGTTCTCGACGGCCTGGACGAGCGCGGCGACGGTCGCGTCGCCATCGACGCTCGCCCGTTCGGCCTCCCGGTCGGCAGTCGCGTCTGTCACGCCGGCAACGTCTCGAAGCGCCTCTTCGACCGTCTGTTCGCAGTGTTCGCAGCTCATCCCCTCTACGGTGATCGTCGTCGACATACAGAAACACGTATGGCCTCCGCTCTTATGCGGATTTCTCCTTCGAATGGCCGGCTCGTTCCCCACCCGCACTTTGGAAACGAACGTGGGTGTCATACAACAGTTCTCACACCCGATCTTCGCACCTCCCAATTCGCTCAATACAGGGAAGAGTATTTTCACATTCCCAACTCATCGACCTAGTTATGACGGATGATATGACAATCAAAGAAAGGCTCCAACAGGTTCAGGAAGGAGACTACTTGTTGTGGAATGGTAGACAGGGTGGGCGATACAAGTTCTACACCTCCGAATTTCCAAAACTTACCAATTTAAACAGTAGGAATGAGTTTGATGTTGAGAAATTAACTGTTCTCCAGCCTCTTTCTCGGTAACTC